>CAZXPD010000005.1:0-66253 GCA_964643065.1 uncultured Gammaproteobacteria bacterium
CCGTTAAGACAATAGTAACCGAGGAATTTAAGAAAAATTCAAGTCAGGAAATTAACAAAGAACTCCAGCTTCTTGACAGTCAAATTATGCAGTTGGAACTTCAGAGTAAACAAATGCAAGATCAGCTGGCAAATGATTTTTCGGTATCAGAAAATGCACCTCAAATAAGACAGGCTATTAATGAAATATCTCAGAGACTCACACAGTACGCAGGTGTAAAACAAGAACTTTTACAGCAGAGAGAAAATATCAATGGTCTTGAGCCGGGCAACTTGATAAACACGGGAAATTTGGAAAATTATGTTGAAATATCAGTCGGCGATAACATATACGAGAAGTATAAAACAGCCAGTATTATTGTTAAAGACGGTATAATACAGGAAATTAGAGAATAAATTTTATAAAAAAACATGACTGAGAATCAAAAACTTCTATCAATAGGGAAAATTCTTAACTTTTGCGGATTATCCGGTGAAGTTAAGGCAGGTTATTCGGCAGACAAAAAAAAGCTTATTGAGCACCTTAAAGCCATAACTGCCGTACAAAATAACAAAGAAATAAATTTGACAATAAAAGCCGTCAGATTCTACAAACAGCATGTTTATATCAAGTTCAATGAAATCAACTCAATTGAAGAAGCAATTGCGCTGAAAAATGCTTATTTGAAGATTTCAAAATCTAAAATAGAGCGATATCTTGATAAAGATGAATTTTTAATTGACGATTTATTGGATAAAGAAGTATTTGACATTAACAATAATCTTTTAGGTGTTGTAACAAATATAATCAACATTAAAGAAGAAGATTTGATAGAGATAAAAACCCCTGAAGGAAAAGAAATCCTGGTTCCTTTTGTAAAAGAACTGGTACCGGAGATAAATTTAAAAGAAAACAAAATTAAAATTAATAATATTCCCGGTCTTATAAATTAAAAGGCTTTTTAACTATGCGCTATGATGTAATAACCCTTTTTCCTGAAATTATTAGCAACTATTGCTCTTATAGTATTTTAGGAAGAGCCGCAAACAAAAAGATTATAAAAGTGAACACAATAAACCCCAGAGACTTTGCGAAAGACAAACATAAAAAAGTTGACGACACTCCATATGGCGGTGGAGCAGGCATGGTCCTCAAATGCGAACCGTTTTTTTCAGCATATGAGTCAATAAAAATTTTACCCGACAGCGCAACCGTTTTATTAACTCCTCAAGGAAAAGTATTTAATCAGCAAATTGCCGGCGAATTGAGCAAAAAATCCCAACTAATACTAATATGCGGGCACTATGAAGGTTTTGACGAAAGAATTAGGACGGGTATAAATCTCATAGAGCTGTCTTTAGGAGATTTCGTTCTTACCGGAGGAGAAATAGCCGCGCTAAGTGTTATTGATTCAACTGCAAGGCTAATTCCGTCAGTGCTTGGCAAAGACGAATCTTTTCAAGACGATACTTTTTCAAGCGGACTATTAGAATATCCCCATTATACAAAACCGGCAAAATATAAAAACATGGAAGTGCCGGAGGTTTTATTATCGGGAAATCATAAAGAGATTGAAAAATGGCGGCGAAAAGAAGCAATCAAAAGAACCTATCATAAACGTCCGGACTTATTTAAACTTTTTATCCTACAAAACTTATCTAAAGAAGACAAAGAATTTATTAAAGAACTAAATCTGCAAGAGGAGAAATAAATTGGAAGTTTTGCAAGCATCAATAACAGGATTAGTACAGGGATTAACCGAATTTTTACCGATAAGCAGTTCAGGTCACCTTGTTCTAACTTCTTCCATCTTTAAATTAATTACAGGTAAGCCAATGACATCAGGTGGAGATGAAGAAATTTTCTTCGATATTATGCTGCATGTAGCGACGCTAATTGCTGTCTTTATTTACTTTAGGAAAGATATCAAACATCTTTCCGGTATTTTTATAAAATCTCTACAAAACAAAACGCTTAAAAAAGATAAAGAAGCTCAATTCCCTATTTTTATAGGAGTGGGTACTATGGCATCCGTTGCGGTTGCATATCCTTTAAAAGATTTTTTTGAGTCTCTTGTCTATAATCCCTCAGCAGTCGGTTTAATTCTGATTTTAACCGGAATTGTATTGTACTCTTCAGAGATTTTGGCTGAAAAGATAAAAAACAAAACAAATGAGCTTGACTTAAAAAAATCGCTAATTATAGGAATTTTTCAAGGTCTTGCCGTTGCTCCGGGTTTATCCAGATCCGGTTCGACAATTGCTGCGGGTTTGGCATGCGGCTTAGACAGGGTTAAAAGCGCACGATATTCATTTTTGCTCAGCGTTCCGATAATTATTCTTGCAGCTTTGTTTAACGCTTTTGGAATGACCGGCATTTTTGAAGTTTTAAAATTTAACTGGACAGCCATCCTTGCCGGTTGTCTAATTTCGGGAATTTCAGGATATTACTGCATTAAATACCTTTTAATTTTTCTCTCAAAATACAAACTCAATGTTTTTGCTTATTATTGTTGGGCAGTAGGAATATTTATGTTCTTTTTCTTTTCCAAGGTTCATTGATTCTTAATCAAAATCTGATTTTTATGCTAAAATTCCGGTAAATCAGTTCAGGTAAGAGTTTGTGAAAATAAGAACAATATCTTTTCCCAATGTTTCAATGAGAGGAAAATATACAGGTTCTAATGAGCTGAAAATCCTGAGGGAATTTGTTATTAAGGAACTACCCGATAATATATCTCTTACAACCAATATTAAAAGGAAATGTACAAGGTTAATAATTGAACTGGAAACAAAAAACCCTGATTTGATTCATACTTGGGAAGTTCGGACAAGGCTAAAGAATCTCACAAACAGTCAATACCAAATTATAGACGAAGTGAAGATAATTTTTTCAAAAGAATTAGATAGAATATACAATGATTTACTTGAACAAAACTATCAAAAACCTTTTTAAAAACAGCTTAAAAACCCGCTTTTTTGGGTATAAATATATTGGTGCATTGGGTTATACTTAAATTATTAACACTGTTTATTGAAGAAAGGATTCCATGAGAATATTATTAGCTAACGATGACGGAATACATGCGGCAGGGATTAGAACACTCGCCGAAAGGCTGTCTTTTGAACACAAGGTTTATGTAATCGCTCCTGATAGAGAAAGAAGTGCTACAGGACACGCATTAACACTTCATAAACCGCTAAGAATTGAAGAAATACCTTTTGACAGCGATGTTGTGAAAGCCTGGGAAACCACAGGAACACCCGGGGACTGTATAAAAATCGGCTTGAGTTGTATTCTTGAAGAAAAGCCCGATTTAATTATTTCAGGCATAAACCATGGTCCGAATTTGGGAGCTGATGTTCTGTATTCCGGAACAGTTAGTGCTGCTATGGAAGGCGCAGTTTTAGGACTTCCCAGTATTGCGGTATCTCTTGCCAACGGCGGCTGTCAATCAACAGATTTTATGTATGCAGCTGATTTCATTGTTCACTTTTTGCCAAAGATTAAAAATATTAATTTTCCGAAAAAAACCATATTAAATATTAATGTTCCTTCAATTGCCGCAAACGACATAAACGGAATCCAGATAACCAGGCTGGGAACAAGAATGTATACCGATACCTACGAAAAAAGAATAGACCCGAGAGGCAAAGTATACTATTGGCTTGCAGGCGAAATTATAGAAACAGCCGAAGAGGAAGGCACAGATATTATGGCTATTAGAAACAACAAAATATCTATTACTCCTGTTACATTTGAAATGACGCACAGGAGCATTATGCCCGAACTCGAAAAAGCCTTTTGCGACGGTACTTGTTATTAACTTTCTTTATTTTTAGAAGATTTTCTGCCTCTGCGGGAAAGTTTAATTCTGTTTTCCTGCTGAATTTCCGGAGATATGTCCAGGGAAGTTGCTATATTGTTTACATGTTCAATATACTTATCTTCGGAAACTTTTAACTGAGAGAGCAAATTAAATATAATTTTAATACCTGCAAGATTTATACCGAGTTCTCTTGTCAGATACTGAATAAATTTACCTCTTTCAACTTCGCTTAGCGAGTATAACCTTCTGTTTTTAGGTGATCTTGACGGAACGAGTATCTTTTCATCATCATAAATTCTAAGCGTTCTCTGATGAACTTTAAGAATATCAGCTACAACACTAATGGGGAACATTGGTTTTTCAGGATCCAGCCCTTGTACATCAGAACCCTGAATGGTACTAATGATCAAATTTTCTTTTTTCATGTTCTTTCTTCCTTCTTACCCTTAGAGTATCACGCAATAAAATATCTCTTTAAATCCAACTTTTACTATATATCGGGTTTTAAACAACTTCAAACTGCTTAAAAAAGTTTTTTCCTATAACATATAAACATAAAAAGGAAAAAATAAAACATTTTTTTAAGTAGAAATGTAAAATTTTAAATTTTATACTTCTAAAATATTAATTAATGCTTTTTGACTTTTGTTGGCGGGATTATTAACACAGGACACATTGAATTGTCCAAAACTCTTTTACTTACGCTTCCAAGCAAAAATTCTGAAACTCCGCTTCTGCCATGTGAGCCCATTACAACCAAATCTTTAGGGTTTTTTTCAATATAATCGATAATCATATCAGCAGAATCGCCTTCCAGAGAAATTTTTTCGTCAGATTTAATTTCCATTTGATTAAGCAAGTCCTCAGTTTTCTGCAAAATTTCACCGGCAACTTCCTTTTGTCTTTCAATGCAATCCTTTAGCCATTCGGTATCCATCGTTATTTCAACCGGAAAAGAATCTATACCGGCTCTTACGGTTAAAATTTCCACTTCCGAATCTTTGAGGTCAAAGATTTCAGGAGCTTTGGTTACGGCATTATAAGAACATTCTGAACCGTCAACAGCAAAAAGAACTTTTTTGCTTGATTTTTTAGGAAGACCTATCAGGTTTTTTGGCGGTCTTGCTATAAAAACAGGAGCTTGGGATTTTGTAACCACTACCCGGCTAACGCTGCCAAGCCATTTCCCAACCCCTTTTTTGCCATGCGAACCTAAAACAGCCAGTTCATAACCTTCGCTCTTAATCAGTTCCAGTATTTCATCAGCGGGTCTTCCGCTAAAGTAATGGGAGTCAGATACTTTATAACCCTTTGATTCTATTAAAGCCTTTGTTCTTTCGAGAATTAATTCAGCCGCATTTTTTCTTTCGGGATAACCTACTTCCTCTTCCTGAGGAAAAGTAACATAAGTCGGCAAGAATCCCCAGTCCATGACATTTACAAGGTATATTTGAGAATCTTTGCTTAGAAAATTTAATGCTTTTTCGATTGCATAAAGAGACGCATCAGAACCGTCTGTACAAAATAATGCTTTCACGTCTTTCTCCTTTCCTTAAACGTTTACTCAACATGATTATGATATCCTTTTTTTTGATATTTTACTATCTGTGGGATATTACCCGACCGGGTAAAGTTATAAAAATAAGCAGCAATTCAAGGAAATCAAAATCAGCAATCCTTGAAGTTTTTATACCACTTTGCAATTAATAAAGTAAGATTAACAAAGGCTATAAAGTGGTATGGCGTCAGCGGGAGCGTTAAAAAAGTGAAACGATGAGTTTTACTTTTTTAAAAGCTCATTCCCATTAAATAATCAAACTTGTATAATTAACTGCGAGCTATATCTATATGGGCTTTTTCTTTCTTTAAGGCATCCAAAACCCACGCAGGAACAAAATTTTTGCCAAAATTCTTTTTGTTCTCTTTTGGTCCATGGAAATCAGAACCGCCTGTAACAATTAGCCCATATTTTTCAGCAAGTGAAGAATAATATTCTACCATCGCAGGAGAATGTTTCTTATGATAAACTTCAATACCCCGTAAACCATAGTTGATAAACTCTTTTATCAGACTTTCTATAATTTCTTTATCTCCGGGATGAGCCACCACAGGGATACCTCCCGCCTCGTAAATAATTTCTATTGCTTCATGAGGAGCAACAGTTTTTCGTTTGATATAAGTCGGGGCTTCATCGTTCAAATATTTTATGTATGCTTCTATAACATTTTTTGTACTGCCGGTATTAGTTAAAGCTCTTGCAATATGAGGTCTGCCGATACTACCGTCTTTCATAACAAGAGAAGTAATATCTTCCATCCTTATTCTAATACCTGGTTCTTTATTAAGTCTGTCAACAATTTTGATTGTCTGCTCATAGCGTGCTTTCTGCTGGTGTTTTAAAAGATCAAGAAAGGACTTTGAATCAAGGTCCATATAATATCCCAAAATATGAACTTCTATGTCCTTCCAAATTGTATTTATTTCAACACCGGGAATAATATCCGCAAGACCGACACCGTCTTCTTTAAGCCGCTTTTCAGAATAAGCCGTTGCGAGGGAATATGACAATATATTGTCATGGTCAGTAATCGAGATGGCAGAAATACCTAGCTCGATTGCTGTATCTACTATCTCCTCAGGCGATAAACTACCGTCGGAATAGATACTGTGAATATGCAGATCCGTTTTCACCTTATTATCCTTTCATATTTAACTTTCTCCTTTAAAATCGTAAATATTTCTAATTCTTTCAATTCTGTTTGAACATCCGGTTTGCGTATTAATCAATATTTCTACAGCGTTTACTTCTGTTTTTTCGGACATAACCACATCATATCTTTCAGGCAAACCGGTTGTAAGTCTTTTTAACGAACTTTCGGTTTCCATGCCTATTACTCCGTCATAAATTCCGCAAAAGCCGGCATCTGTTATATATGCACAACCGTTACCAAGGATTCTTTCATCGGATGTTTGGATGTGTGTATGAGTACCGATAACGGCACTTACACCCAATCTGTCGGCAAAATAGCCCATGGAAATCTTTTCTGCGGTTGCTTCGGCATGAAAATCTATTATCACAATATTAGTTTTTTCTTTGATTAATTTTATCACTTTTTCAAGGCTTTCCCATGGCGAATCAATAGGGTTCATAAAAACCCTTCCTAACAGATTAATAACGCAGATTAAACAGCCGTTAACTTCAAAAAAATCGTATCCCTTGCCCGGAACTGAGCAAGGGTAATTTAGAGGTCTGATTAGTTTATCTGCTTTATGTATATAATTAAAAATTTCTTTTTTATCCCAAATATGATTACCGGAAGTTAAAACATCTATACCGTAACCAAGCAAATCAAAATAGTTTTTTTCGGTCAGTCCGAAACCATGTGAAGCATTTTCAGCATTAGCAATGATGAAATCGGGTTTTTCACCGATTTCATCAAGGTATTTTGCTGCTGAGTGGCGTCCCGGCCGTCCTACTATATCACCTAAGAACAGGACTTTGAGAAAGTTGTTCATTTTGCAATTTCCGTAGTCCTTATTTCTCTAACTACCGTTACTCTTATTTGACCCGGATAATCAAGTTCTGTTTCTATACGTTTTGCAATATCTCTGGCAAGCTTACTTGAAGCGACATCATCAAAAACAGTAGGTTGAACCATAACCCGGATCTCACGACCGGCTTGCACCGCAAAAGATCGTTTTATCCCTTCATAGCTCATAGCAATTTCTTCAAGTTTTTGAATACGCTTAATATAAATTTCCAGAGTATCACGCCTTGCTCCCGGTCTTCCGGCGCTCATTGAGTCTGCAATTTTAACGAGAACCGCTTCGACGGAATTAGCTGCCACATCGTCATGATGGGCTTCTATCGCATGTATTACCGCTTCATTCTCACCATAGCGTCTTGCATACTCAACACCAAGCTGTATATGAGTACCTTCATGTGTTTGATCAACGGCTTTACCGATGTCATGAAGTATTCCGGCTCTTTTCGCCAAATTAATATTCACGCCCAGTTCAGTTGCAAGCATGCCGGCAAGATGTCCAACCTCAATAGAGTGTTTAAGAACATTTTGTCCGTAGCTTGTTCTGTAATACAACCGCCCGAGCATTTTTATCAATTCAGGATGAATGTTTATTATGCCCATTTCGAGCATTGCGGATTCGCCTTCTTTAAACATTCTTTCTTCAACTTCTTCCCGGGCTTTGGTAACCATATCTTCGATTCTGACCGGATGAATTCTGCCGTCGGTAATCAATTTTTCCAAAGCAGTTTTGGCAACTTCCCTTTTAACAGGGTCAAAGCACGATAACACAACCGCTTCAGGAGTATCATCAATGATTAAATCAACTCCTGTAAGTGTTTCTAAAGCTCTTATATTTCTGCCTTCTCTGCCTATAATTCTTCCTTTCATTTCATCATTCGGAAGATTGACAACTGATACCGTAGATTCAACAACCTGATCTATAACACATCTTTGCATTGATTCTGAAATAATTTCGCGAGCCTTTGAATTAGAGGTTTCTTTAATATAGACTTCATTTTCGCGAATAAGCTGAGCTGCTTCCATCTTAAGCTCATCTTCAAGCTGCCTCAAAAGCAAAGCCTTTCCTTCTTCGGCAGTAATACCGGAAATTCTCTCAAGTTCTCTCAGCTGTTTTTCGACCAGTTCGGCAAGATAATCTTCTTTATCACAGAGTTCATCGAGTTTTTTTGCTAGGTCTTGTTCTTTTTGACTAACCGTATTGGATTTTAACTCAAGATTTTCCTCTTTTTGAAGAAGTCTCTGCTCTAGTCTTGCAAGTTCTGTTTTTCTTTCCCTGATTTCGTTTTCGAATTCCTGTCTTTGGTTATGAAGGGCTTCTTTGGCTGAAATCAGTGCTTCTTTACGTTGAAGCTTTATTTGTTCCTCTGCTTCTGCTGATTTTCTTGAAGCTTCGGCTCGAATTTGCTCTACCTGAGAACTTTTGACTTTTAATTGAAAGTGAAGATATATTATATAGGTTATTAGTGCAACTACGGTTACTGATATTATTATTTGACCGATATTTTCGATTGTCCTATACCTCGTATTTCTTATTGTAACGACATTTGGTGCGGACAGTCAAAAAGGACACTATCGATCCTAGCAATTACAATATTATCATATAATGTAATTTTTCACCAACCAATAAAATATTATTTGCCCGCTTTGTCGGTCATTTATTGATAATTGAGATAAATTGTTATCATTCTTCGGATATTGTGTCGGATACAGCTGCTGACGTCGTTGAATTTATATTTTCTCTTATTTTAGTTTCAATTTCAGCTAATATATCAGGATTTGCGGTTAAAAATTCTTTTACTTTTTCTTTGCCTTGTCCGATTTTTGAATCACCGTAGCTGAACCATGCACCTGACTTGTTAATGATATTCATAATCGTTGCTACATCAATAATGCAGCCGATTTTTGAAATACCTTCGCCGTATATAATATCAAATTCAGCCAATCTGAAAGGCGGAGCAACTTTATTTTTAACAACTTTAACTCTTGTTCTGTTGCCAAATTCCTGTCCGTCTTTCTTTAAGGTTTCTATTCTTCTGATATCAAGCCTTACGCTTGCATAATACTTAAGAGCATTTCCACCGGTAGTAGTTTCGGGGTTGCCGAACATAATGCCGATTTTTTGTCTGAGCTGATTTATAAATATTATTGTCGTTTTAGTTTTGCTGACAATGGCAGTCAGCTTTCTCAAAGCCTGACTCATAAGCCTTGCCTGAAGACCCATATGGCTGTCTCCCATTTCCCCTTCGATTTCTGCGCGGGGGACGAGAGCGGCAACTGAGTCTATTACTATAACGTCAATAGCACCGGATCTTACAAGCTCCTCAGCTATATCAAGAGCTTGTTCTCCTGTATCAGGCTGGCTTATAAGAAGTTCATCAACTTTTACGCCCAGTTTTCTCGCATAATCAGGATCAAGGGCATGCTCTGCATCAATGAATGCACATATACCGCCTTGTTTTTGAGCTTCAGCTACGATATGCTGGGCAAGTGTTGTTTTGCCGCTGCTTTCAGGACCGTATATTTCGATAATTCTGCCTCTCGGCACTCCGCCTACGCCTAATGCGATGTCTAATGAAAGGGCTCCTGTTGGAATTGAATCTACGTTTAATGTGACTTTATCGCCAAGGCGCATAATAGAGCCTTTGCCGAAGTCTTTTTCTATTTTGTCTATCGCGTTTTCAAGAGCTTTTTTCCGTTCTTTGGAGGCTTCATCAACTTTTGATTTTTCTTCAACAACCATTTTTTACCCCGAATATTAATTTCTTAATCCTTTATATTATAGCTTAAAGCAGTTAATAACCAAAAAGGAAGTTTTTAGTTTAAGCAAAAACATCCAAATGTCCAAGTCTAACGATATCTTTAATCATTGTTTCTTTTTCATCATTATCCTGTTTCATAAAAATTCGGTTACCAGCACATTCACAACAAAGTTCTCGTAGATGAAGAGTACTAAATTTCTTTTTATTAGTTAGCTTTGTAAGATCAATACAATCGAATTCATACTCATCTAACATTGTATTAGTTACTTTAAAATTGGTAATTAAGCCCACAGTAGACCGATTATCGTCAATGTTTATTTGAATTGTGTCGCCGCTTTTCATATCTTCCCAAATACTTTCCAAATTCTCATAATTCCCTTGAGGCTTAACTTCAAGCTTGCTGTAACTTAACGGTTCACTTCCGTAAAAACTTATTCCATTCGCTTTCATTTCTATCTCTCCAATTTATAACTAATTTATTTAAAACCCGCACGTGAAAAAAATTGACAGTAATTGTAATTTTTTTGGCAAAAAATTTTTTCAGCGGGTTTTAATAAAATATAGGAAAAGTTTTTTAAAAGGTCTGGGATGATAAAAGCAATAATACAATCAAATATTACAAGCGTTATATTAAAACTCTCCGAAACAAAAGAGAATTTTTTACAAAAGATTCATGTAAGAATAGGCGGAGATTCATTTGTAAAACAGGACAATTCTGAGGAAATAAAAACCAAAAAACTTTTTGAAGCAAGAATAGACAAATTAAAAAATAATTATCCTCAAGACTATCAATATCTGAAAGAAATTGCCACAAGTCTAAATCAAGCAGGGATTGAATTAAAAGAAAACGAGCTGTACAAGCTGGCTCCGCTTGTTGGTGAACAGGAATTTAAAGATATCTTATACGAATTGAAACCTGAAGAATTTAATACCGGAAAAAACTTTGATAATGTAAATAAGGGAACTTTCAGAGCGAATATGCACATACATACAACTTTTTCAGACGGTAAAATGTCCGTGGAAGAGGTATTAGATCAAGCATCGAGATATTCTCAAAAAATTGCCGCTCTGCAAATGAAAAACGGAATTGCCGAAGAAGAAGTTAAACCGTTTGTATTTGCGATTACAGACCATGACAGGTTTGACGGTACAAGAAAGGCAATTATTGAAATTATAAAAAACCCGACAAAGTATAAAAACATAAGATTTGTTCCTGCAGGTGAATTGACCGCACTTTACATGAATAAAGAATTTTTGGAAACACCTGTACCTTTTGATTTTGAGGCATACTGCGTAAACCCTTTCGATAAAGAGCTGAATAAATTTTTAGAATCCGTAATTAGCAGCAGATTCGATGCATTTTATGAAATTTTGGATAAAATTAACGCGAAAACAGGCAAGGGCTTGAGCTTAACAGAGGCAATCAAAAGATATCCCGATATAAAAAGTTTTAAAGACGAGAAATTTAAAATTTACGTTGCTGAAAAACTGACGGAAAATAATCTCAAAAAATTAATCCCTGAATGCGATGAAATCTTTTGTGTGTACGATAACGGCCAAAAAGGCAATAACGAAACAAACCGTAAAATCATGCTGAAAATAATTAATGATATTAATAATTTAGAAGGAAATCCCGGTTTAAGTTTTGAAAGAGTTCAGCAGAATCCTGAAATCAGCAAGCTTACAAGAATGGGAATTTCCAACAGCTCATTTAAAAACATGCAGCTTTATTTTGAAAAACGGACAGGGCTTGAGTTACAGGATATTTTTGACGGAAAACTTGAAGAAACAACTCCGGACATAAACAAAGTTGTTGATGCGGTTAATAAAAGCGGTTGCGGAATAACGGGCTTTGCGCATCCAGCAAGGATACCCATTGAAAAACATATTAATAAAGATGCTCCGCTTTTGAAGAACATACCCGATAAGAGCAAAAATGCCGAAGCAATCGGTCTGCTTCTTGAAATCGCGCAAAAAGAAATAGGTATTAAAACTGCCGAGTTAAATTACCAGTACGATAAGAATTATCAGGGATGCAAAAACAGAAAAAACATAGAAGGTATTGTGGGAGACATTAATAAATATTGTGAAATATTGGGATTATTCCCGACAGGCGGTTCTGACGCTCACGGGAATAATATATTCACCGGACATGAAGAGATTAGCAAACTTAAAATGGATAATCTGCTGAGCTGCTGATTTATTACTTATCCAAGATAAGAACTTAACATATTTTGAAATAATTGTTAAAATTGTAATAATGGGGAATTTTTTAAAGGGTTAATCATTGAGAAACGAAAAATTATTAAGCATAGTTAACCAAAGTATAAAACAATTCAAACTCGACCTTTCCGGTTACGGAATTTTTATACCTGCTTTTTCTTATGAACCTGTTCTATTTCCTTTAATTGCAGCTATGGCTTCAGCAAAAAATGTTTTTGTACAAGGGGCTCAATGTAGTGTTATCGAAAAACTTAAATCATTTGAAAACCAGCCCGAAATCAAAACAAATTTTATATTTGTCGATAGAGAAAGCCCTCATGTGCTTTCCAACACGGATATTTTGATTAAAAACGAAGGCATGCCTTATATTGATGCAAAAATAACGGCTGCCCTAAAGCGAAACTCCGTTATATCAGTTTTTCCGAATGATTTGGATTTTCTTCACATTAAGGATATTAACCTTGAAGATTGCTCTAAAAATGGAATATCCGTAATATCAGTTGATCCGAGTGACAATAATCTGTCTCTGTACAAATATTTTGCAAATATTGTTTTAAAACGCTGCTATAAATCAGGTCTCAATGTTTTTAAATCCAAGATTATCATTTTAGGTACCGGAGAGCTTATGGAAAATATAATAAGCCTCCTGAATTCATGTGGTGCGCAGGTTTATGCGGCTCATGCAGATAGCCCCGACAGCCAAAATTATGTTATCAAGCATTTAAAAGAAGCTGACGGTCTTATCATTGCTGATTATCCTCCTAAATCCGGCTTGCTTATCGGAAACGAAGGTTTGATAAAAATTATAGATCTTGTTGATTTAAACCCTGATATTAAAATTATTCATATCTCGGGCAAGCTTCAAACCCATTCATTAACTTTGAGTAATATCAGACTTATGCCTGAAGTAATTACCCAAAGTTCACTAAATTTCGATATTTCAAAGACTGATATAAGAACACTCAGTAACTGTATTGCTGCTGTGATGAAAGTAGCGGAAGAAAAACTCGGCTTGATTCACAAATCCGGTTGCTCATCTGCCGTACCTTCAGTAAAATATAATACTTTAAATGCAATCAAACCCTTATTGACCGAACAAATGTATATTTAAGCAGTATAATGATTGTTTTTTCACTATTTTAAACATAATTTAACCGGTTTTTTGGATAAAAGTTTTATTTCAGTTAAAATCTAGTTGATACAATTAAAAATCAACAGGTTTATTATGAAGTTTTTGAAAAAAGAAAATTTGCTTTTCTTGATACTTATCGCATTATGCGGCTTATTCTTTTTTTTAATGCTCGGTTCTTATCGTCTTATTGATGTGGACGAACCGAGATATGCCGAAGCAGCAAGAGAGATGTTATCATCGGGAAATTGGATAACTCCGTATTTTAATTACGAACTAAGATTTGACAAGCCGGTTTTCTTTTACTGGCTAATAGCCTTATCATACATTGTTTTTGGTGTAACGGAATTTGCGGCAAGATTTCCTTCGGCATTGCTTGCAACTTTAACCGTTTTATTCACATATTTTTACGGCAAAACTGTTATTTCTAAAACCTTCGGATTTATTTCATCCGTAGTTCTTATTACTATGCTTGAGTTTATTGCTCTTTCCAGAATGTCAATAACAGATATGACGCTATCTTCCTTTATCTGTGCAACAATATTTTCGGGTATTTTAGGGGATTATTTTGCAAGAAAACAGCCGGACAGCCGCAAAGGTTTTATTTTATGGCTGTGCGCATATATATTCAGTGCGTTTGCGGTACTTACCAAAGGTCCGGTCGGATTTGTTCTTCCGGCATTAATATTCGGAATCTATTTCCTGCTGAAAGGAAGATTAAAAGAAAACTTAAAACCTGTTTACGTACTGCCTGGCATAGTTATTTTTTCCGTTATTGCAATCCCTTGGTATTATTTGATGATTAAAATACACGGGAACAGTTTTATTGACTATTTCTTCTTAAAACATAACTTGAAGAGATTTGCTTCGAGCGGATTTCATCAGCACAGACAGCCGTTTTATTTTTACTTGCCGGTAGTTCTTGTAGGAGTTTTTCCTTGGACTGCTTATTTTGTTGCTTCATTGATTAAGTATGCAAAAACCGTAATTAAATATGTTAAAGAAACAGCCCTCAAAACAACCGGAAAAATTAACATCGCAATCTTCAAAGACTCAGACGAAAAGATCGATGTCATTTTATTAAATTTAATCTGGTTTTTGATTGTTTTAGTTTTCTTTAGTTCTTCATTGGCAAAATTGGTAACTTATATTCTGCCGTTATTTCCTCCTTGCGCGCTTATAACAGGTTTGTATCTTTATGAATTTTTTACCGAAAACAAGAACAAACGAGGCATGATAATTTCGTCGGCAGTATTTTTATTAATTTGCTTAGGGCTTTCATTAGTACTTATTTTTTCTTTTAATTCAATTCTTCCGCGAGACGAAAAACTTGTTTTCTCAATATCAAATTACTTACCGGCAGCAATATTATTGTTAACGTCAGTTTTATCGTTTTTATTTTTATTGAAGGGGAAAAAATTCTATGCCTTTGGTGTTAATGTTGTTTTGATGTTTTTAATTTCCGTAATTGCGGTTACAACGGTATTACCTGCCGTTTATAATTCAGGACAGAAAGATTTGATAGAGTTTATAGGTATTTATAAAAATTCCGGAATAAAGAACAGCGAGCTTTACACCTTTTCTCTTGTTAAACCCAGTATCGTATTTTACTCAAGAGAAAGAATTCCGTGGATAAAGAATAGAAACTATTCAGGTCTTTCAGAAACAATATCGAAAGAAACCCCTGTATTTCTAATAATAAAAAACAAAGATATCGTAAATATTCCGAAAAACATTAAATATAATTTAGTCAAAAAAGGCGTGCGATACAGCTTTATTTCAAACAGAAAAATACAAACGAAGGAAGAATAAATGAACGAATTATTAATGGAAAAAGACCGGTGTAACACTTGTTATAAACCTGAAATATCAATAATAATTCCCGTATTTAACGAGTCCGAAAACGTTGAGCTTCTCGCTGAAAAAATTACCGGAGCTTTTGAAAAATTAAACAAAACTTACGAAATAATTTTTATTGATGACGGTTCATCTGATGATACTCCCAAAATTTTAGAACGGCTCTCAACAGCTAATCCTAAAATAAAAGCGGTTATTTTCCGGCGTAATTTTGGGCAAACAGCAGGTTTATCAGCCGGGTTTGATTATGCGAAAGGCAATACGATAATTACAATGGACGGAGATATGCAAAATGACCCCGATGATATTTCGCGTTTATTGGAAAAACTGGACGAGGGTTATGATGTTGTCAGCGGATGGAGAAAAGATAGAAAAGACAAACTTTTCAGCCGTAAAATCCCTTCAATGATAGCTAATAAAATAATTAGCAAACTTACCGGCGTTTATTTACATGATTACGGCTGTGCGCTTAAAGCCTATAAAGCCGAAATTGCCAAGGAAATACCTCTTTATGGCGAATTACACAGATTTATACCGGCTCTTGCCAGTATAGAAGGAGCTAAAATCATTGAGATACCGGTGAATCATTATGCAAGAAAATTCGGCAAAAGTAAGTACAACATTCTCAGAACATTTAAGGTAGTTCTTGATCTTATTACCGTTGTATTTTTAAGAAAGTTTATAACGCGTCCGCTTCATATGTTTGGCAGACCGGGACTTTTTTCTCTTGCAGCAGGCATATTAATATGCGCTTATTTAGCGTTTGAAAAAATATTTTATCATATGGAAATAGGTAACAGACCGCTGCTTTTGCTCGGTGCACTGCTTATAATAACAGGCATTCAATTCATAAACAGCGGTATTATTGCAGAAATTCAAATTAGAACGTATTATGAATCACAGAATAAAAACATATACAAAGTAAGAAAAACATACGGACTTAAGGATTAGGTTTTGGGCAGGAAAAAAGCATTAAAACTTCTCATAAGAATTACAATAAGCGTCATTTTTATTTCGCTGCTGCTTCATAATGCGGATGCCGTACAAACCATAAAGTCTTTGCTCAAAACAGACATAAGAGTGTGGGTTTCGGGGATTTTTCTGTATATATTGGGACAATTCATCAGTGCATACAAATGGAAGCTCCTTGCAAATGCGGCAGGTTATCAAAAAAAATTCAAAGATTATATGAATTTTTATTTTATGGGCATGTTCTTTAATCTTTTTTTACCGACAACGGTTGGAGGAGATGTAGTTAAAGGCTATTATCTTTCTAAAGGCGATGTTGAAGGAAGAAAAGCCCCTGCTATTTACTCAATTTTGGCTGACAGATTTACCGGTGTTGCAGTTATAGTCTGGATAGCAACGATAGCATCTTTATCTCAGGCTGGAAACCCTGTACCCTTAATTTTCAAGATTTTTTTGGTCTCTCTTTCCCTTGGCATAATTATTTTAACTCCGGCCTTTCCGCTTATTCTTCACAAATATTTCAAAAGAAAGAAACTTGCAAGAAGTATCCTTAAAGATACAAAAACCTATTGGACAAACCCTAAATTAATGGCAACAATTTTTATGTGGTCATTAATTTTCCATATAACAGTTGTTATAATTCACGTTATTATTGGGCATGCTCTTAAATTAAATATACCTTTCGGATACTATTTTATCGTTTATCCTATTTCTGCCATTGCAGGATTTATTCCGTTTACTTTCAACGGAATAGGACCGAGAGAAGCTGCTTATGTTTTATTTTTACATTTTATAGGAATAACCAAAGCGGAGGCGGTTGCTTTCGGATTATTATGGCTGGGAATTGTTATCTGCTCAAGTTTATTCGGCGGAATATTTTATATCAAAGGCAAGCATGTGCCTCCTCCCGAAGAGCTTGAAGAAGAAGAGGAAGAATTCAATCTTTTACAAAAAGCATATGAAGATGATGATGAAACAACTGAAGCTCCAGATAATGTTTAACTGAACAAATTCAGATAAAACAACATATATTGATAACTTTGCCTGATTGTGAAAAAGTGTAACTATATTACTCTGAGAGTTTTTTAAAATGACCGTTTCCGATGTGCTGCCTGAAAGCATTGATATGATAAAAAAGGCTGTTGATGTTGAAATAAAACATCATTATATAGATATTTACGGTAAAAAATGCAAGTTTTCCCGATTTGTTCTGGAAGAACTATATAAACTTTCTAAAGCTGATAAAAAAAACGATAAATGGCAGTATCTTTACAATGTTTTTGAAAGTTATGCCGTAAATGATCTTTCCAATCGAATGAAATCAGTAAAACAGCTTTTGCGGTATCTTCAACCTGCCGATAAAAAAGAAATTCCGGCAGGGAAAAAAGTTTTTGACGATAAAAGACCTCTTGACGAAATTGATGTTGCTTATATAAAGGGAGTAGGACCAAAGGTTGCCTTGTTGTTCAATAAACTCGGCATTTATACCGTGGATGACCTTTTATCTTATTATCCGAGAAAGCATCTTGATTATGCCTCACGAACTCTCATTAAAGATTTAGAACCCGGCAGAGAAGTTACTATTTTTGGAAATATCAAAAATATAGGCATTTTTAACAGTAAAAGACGTCAAAATTTAACTATAATTACTGTAACTATTGCTGATGAATCAGGCACTCTTCCCATTAATTGGTTTTACGGAAAGTCAAATAAATTTATGACGGACAGGCTAAGAGCTCAATTCCCTTTAGGGGCTGATATTATTGTTTCCGGCATGGTAAAAATTGATAATTATACCGGAAAGCTAACGATTGATAAGCCGCAATTTGAAATTATTAAAGGAAAACATGAAGATTCTGCCGAAGATTCTTTGCATGTCGGACGTATTGTTCCGGTTTATTCTCTTACTGAAAATCTCAATGTCAAAACTCTAAGAAAAGCGGTTCACAATGCTTTGGAAACTTACGGTTCAAAAATACGGGACTTTTTGCCGGAAAAATTAATAAAAAAATTTCAATTTTTAGACAAAGAAAATGCGGTCAGGCAAATTCATTTTCCCGATTCAACAGAAAATCTTGAGCAGGCAAGGAAAAGAATTGTATTTGACGAACTTTTCCTCTTACAGCTAAGGCTTGCTTTAATGAGAAAACGTTATAAAACCGAATCCGAAGGATTTGCTCTCAAAACCCAAAAAGACGGGTATATTGAAAAATTTAAAAATTCCCTGCCGTTTGAACTCACAAAAGCTCAAGAAAACGCTTTTAAAGAAATCCTTGCGGATTTAGGCAAATCTGAGCCTATGCAAAGGTTGCTTCAGGGCGATGTCGGGAGCGGGAAAACGGTTGTTGCCTGCATGGCTCTTTTAGCCGCAGTCGAGAACGGCTTTCAGTCAGCGATTATGGCGCCGACAGAAATACTTGCGGAACAACATTACCGTAATTTCGTTCAATGGCTAACGCCTCTTGGATTGAGCGTAGGGTTGTTTGTAGGCAAACACGGGCAAAAGATAAGAAAAGAACAGAAACAAAATTTAAGAAACGGACAAATCAATGTTGCAATAGGAACTCATGCTCTTATTCAGGAAGGGGTGGAGTTTAATAATCTCGGACTTATAGTTATTGATGAACAGCACAGGTTTGGTGTTAAACAAAGGTCTATGCTGAAAGGAAAAGGGCACAATCCTGAAATGCTGACCATGACAGCTACGCCTATTCCCCGAACATTGGCACTGA
Organism: uncultured Gammaproteobacteria bacterium; assembly: GCA_964643065.1. GTDB lineage: Bacteria > Cyanobacteriota > Vampirovibrionia > Gastranaerophilales > CAZEDP01 > CAZEDP01. The sequence continues at coordinate 19,026 of CAZXPD010000005.1, forward strand.
CAGTTCACGGAGATTTGGATTTAACAATAATAAACGAACTTCCGCCCGGAAGAAAGCCTGTAAAAACTGCCTTTATCGGCTCAAAAGACAGACATAAAGCGTATTCTCTTATAACAAAGGAAATAGACAAAGGACATCAGGCTTATATTGTATTTCCTCTTATTGATGAATCCGAAGCTCTATCGGCAAAAGCGGCAACGAACGAAGCTGAAAGGCTTAAGAAAACAGTTTTCCCAAATTTAAATATCGGACTTGTTCACGGGAAACTTCCTCCGGCAGAGAAAGATACGGTCATGGAGGACTTCAGAGCAGGTAAATATCATATTCTTGTTAGCACAACAGTTATAGAGGTGGGAGTTGACGTTCCGAATGCAACGATTATGGTTATTGAAAATGCTGAAAGATTTGGTTTATCCCAGCTTCATCAGCTGCGCGGACGTGTCGGGAGAAGCGATGAGCAGTCCTACTGTGTATTGATTGCAGATTCTTCTTCGCAGGAAACCAGAGAAAGACTTTCCGTAATGACACAAACAAATAACGGATTTATAATAGCAGAGAGCGATTTAAGATTAAGAGGTCCGGGAGAATTTATGGGAACTAAACAAAGCGGCATACCGGATTTAATCCTTGCAGATATAGTAAATGATGCTGATATACTTGAAATTGCAAGAGAAAGTGCGTTTGATTTTGCAGAAAATGAAGATATAACAAAATATCCTGTTTTAAATGCTAAAATAAGCCAAAAAATCGAGGAAGGGCTTGAATTAATCGGGGCAGGATAAAATATCCACGCTAATTTGCAACCAGTTTTAATTTAGTACACTTTTGCTTTATGACTTTTTTCTCTGTTTTTAGTTCTTTCATTCGTTGAATAATATAACTTACATTCGCAGAATTAGGCTTTAGATTTAAGTATTTTTTATAATATCTTAAAGCGTCAGACGGACAGAACATCCTGTCAAAAGTTATTGCAATTCCCAAATATGCTCTTGAAAATTCCTTATTAGCTTTAATTGCCTGCCGAAAAATTCTTAAAGCCATTGAGAAGTGTTCTACCCGCAAATATAAACTTCCCAGATTGTTATATGCAGAAAGGTAATCAGGATTTGTTTCAATCACCTTATTATAAATTTTGACCGCCATCTCGGTTTCACCGATAAGTTCGTGAACAAGAGCAAGATTATTTTGTGCATCCACAAAGTCGGGATCGAGTTTAATAACTCTTTTAAACTCTTTTAAAGCCTCATTTAAATTATTGTTTTGATAATACGAACTTGCAAGTTCGTATCTTATTGTTTTATCAAACGGAGCAAGTTTGACGGCTTTTTCAAAAGCAACAATCGCGTTTTGAATTTTGCCGAGCTGTTTGTAGGATAACCCTAAGCCCCTATACGCATCCTTATTATTTTCATCATAAGAAATAGCAAGGAGATATTCACTTATTGATTCCAAAAAATAATTTCTTATCCGAAGCGCATCTGCTTTAACGCAGTGTTCATATGAGTGTTTGCGTTCTTTATCGAGGTTCTCGTTGATAATTGCCTTATTCAGAAATCCTTGAATTTTATCTGTCACAAGATTATTGATAATAATAACCATTTATAACTTACCCCTGTCTATATCTCCTCAAGTGTTATGAATAACTGTTCTAATGTATTGTATCCTTTTTTTTTACACAAGAAATCATCCTGTGGATTTAAATATCCTGAATGATATATTTTTTAAAATGGCACACTTTAACAGCTGAAAAAAAACTTTATTAGTGCTTAAATCCTTTATATAAGACTTAAATGAGTATTATAAATGCTTATAAGTAATAAAAGCAGTCATATTAAATTCGGAATTTCGTGCTCCAATTGGCAGCTAAAATTAAGAGAGTACAAATCGGTATCGGAAAAACTCAAACTGATTGAAGAAATTTTCCGAAGAACGAAAGAATTTATTGATGAAGGCGACAAATTTACTTCACAGCAAACAATTACTCAGGATGACAAATTAAAAGCAGTTAAAAATTATGAAGCCGCCGTGGGCAATCTTCGCTTTCTGAAGTACTTAATTGACCAAATTATTACCAAACTGGAAGATAAAATAAAACAAATAAAACCGGAATAATCGCGCCGAATGATTATGAATAATGAAAAAGCTTGATTTTCCCGCATCTCCCGTGTAAATAATCACTTTAGGCAACTTACTGCAATATATAATTAATTTCATGCTAAAATAATTAAGATCGCGCTACACGGGGAACTAGCGATGCCCTGTACCTGCAATCGCTCCAGCAGGGTGGACAGCCCGCAGTGAGGCTTGATTGGTTGCAGAAGGCGGTTATGTAAAATTGTTGAGCAAAGGCTCCGATGCGGCGAAAGCCGGTGAACCTTGTCAGGTCGGGAACGAAGCAGCAATAAATCGTTACTTTCGGGTGCAAGCGGGTTTGCCTTTAGGAGATTTTACAGAACAATTCCTTGCAGCAAATCTTGTCGAATGCGGGGCGCGGTCAGTTTTTATAACAAGTGTTATTCATAATGAAACATGAGAATATTATAAAAATTTATCATAAAGATACTGATTGTTACGGTGTTGTGTGGCACGGGGCATATATTCAATGGTTTGAAATCGGTCGTGTAGAGCTTTCAAACATGGTAGGAATAGACTTCATTTCTCTTCAGGAAAACGAAATATTAATGCCCGTGGTGGAGCTTAATTGCCGGTACAAACACCCCGCGAGGCTTTTTGACAGGCTGTTGGTAACAACCGAGTTAAAAGAATTAAAACCGATAAGCATCACTTTCAGCCAAACCATTAAAAACGCCGATACCGGAAATCTCATTTTGTCTGCAGTTGTAACAGTTGTTACAACAAACAAACAAGGTAAAATGCTCAGAAAAATGCCGGATGATATTTTTGAAAAATATAAAAAGCTTTTGCCTGTTTTAGTAAGTAAAATTTAAATTATACGCTTACAAGTGACACATTTTGTTTTCTTCTGCGCATCAAGTCAACAAAGGCTTCAAGTCTGGTAATATAACCGGCTCTACCTGTTTGCTCGTCAAGAACAATAGACAACAGAGGAACGGAACCGTCTTCTCTGATTGACGGAAATATATTTTGAGACATTATTTCAGGCATGCATGTGAAAGGACTGATATGTATAATGCCGTCAATACCGGTCTTTTTTGCGTTTGCAACGTCGCTTACACATTCAATAGCATCACCGCCTATATCTCTTGTCAAATAAGGTTTTGCAAATTTATAGGCTTTTTCAAGATGAGTTTCTTCTTTACGAAAAATATCCGGCACCATAGCGGTTTTAATCCATCCGCCGAGTGTAAGGCTTCTTCTTGTTTCAACTCCCAGCCTTCCGAGCTCTCTTTCCAAATTTTGATTTGAAAACGCATCAAGCACCATAAAAATTTCACCAGTGAGATCCACTCTTAAAACCTCTTTTTTGTCATTAATGGAAGTTTTTTTGATTTCATTTAAAGCTTCCGATTTTGCTTCTTTAAGTTCTTTTTTATTGGAAGCCGAATCAACCCATTTCAATCCTCTCAAGTATGCTTTTTCCGCATCACCCTGTGTATATTCGCGTGCGCGGTAATATGAAAGTGTTTTATCAAGACTGTCCAGAATAAAAATCTTGTTTATTGCCAGATGCAGCGCTTTTATAACTTCGATAATATTGTTGTTGCCCGTAACACTTTTAAGACATTCGAACATTTCCGTAAATTTGCCCTTATATAGGTCTAAATCGATATATTTAATGTTATATCCCAAATCATCAAGAGCATTTTTAATTGTTTTACTGTATTCTCCGAGTCGGCAAATACCGGGACTGCTAATCATAATCACGGCTTGAGCGCCGGATTCAATAGCTTCAATATAATTGCCCAATAAGAGTTTATACGGCAGACACATTGCTTCAGGACTGTATTTAGTTCCGATAGACAGAGTTTTTTTGCTTGTGAAAGGCGGAATGATAACTTCTCCTCCTAAAGATCTTATCAGAGAAGCAACAACAATATAAATAGTTCCCATATGGGGAAAAGAAACTTTTATTTTAACTTCTTTCATTAACTGCCTCTATGCCAAATCTAAAAACTCTTCATCCAAGCCTGGCGTCTTATTTATCAAATATAGGGTAACAAGAATAATCTTACAATAAAATCGCCTTAATTTAGCGGTAAAGATTTTCAAATTTTCTCTGCATATCCTGATTGGTTGATTTGCTGCCTTCTATTGCGCCCTTTGCCAAAAACACGGTTAACGGTATAAAAACAGCAATCAAAAAGGCTATAATAGCCCCCTTAAGGGCTAAATCCAAATATTGTGAAGGAATTAGGTTTTTAAAACCGGTTGTTTTGTACTTAACTAAAAGCTCGTTAACAATATCATGGCGTTCTTGAAATGAAAGCGATTCAACATACTTCACGTTTTCGGGATAAATATGAAAAACAAATTTCTTTGCTTTTGGCACAATATCCTCTTCGGAAAATTTCTGGCGTTTCTCGCCTGGTTTAAATATTTTTGGCATTTTGCCACCTGCAATTATTAAGTACTAAACAAACTTGTAAATAAATCCATTTTAGGCTTATAATTTAATGTTTTCAAGAATTTTTACAATGGGGGTTAATAGTTCGTGTCCGTTACTAAAAACGCATTAGATAAATTAATTAAAAATCTTAACAAAGGCAGAGTTCTTGTTATAGGTGATTTTGCCATCGATGAAATGATATACGGACAAACGTACAGGATCTCAAGAGAAGCTCCTGTTCTAATTTTGAAACATGCTCATACAAATATAATTCTTGGCGGTGCGGCTAACGCTGCTCATAACATAGCGTCGCTCAGTAAAGGAAAAGTTACAGGCATCGGTGTATACGGCAACGACTATCATGGACCCGTTTTAATCGAAGCGATGAAAAAAGCAGGCATTGATTATTCACATATGATAGCCGATTCCGAAAGAGTTACCACAACAAAAACAAGAATATCCGGTATGTCAACCCAGTCCGTTACCCAACAGATTGTCAGAATTGACCGCGAAGTTAATGAAGCTGTCAGCGTTTCAACCGAAAACAAAATTATTGACACGATTAATAAAATAGCGGGAAATTATGATGCCGTTTTACTTTCGGATTACAGAATAGGGGCGGTAACGGATACTGTTATAGACGCTGCTGCCAAAGCTGCAAAAAAACACGGTTTATTTTTGGCTGTTGATGCCCAGAGCGACTTAAGACGCTTTAAAGGCGCTGATATTATTACTCCAAATCAGCCGGAAGCCGAAAGGACGCTCGGGTATGAAATAAAAGACAAAAAAACCCTCATAAAGGGAGGCAGGGAACTTTTAGAGCAAACCGGAGCAAAGTCTATTTTAATTACCAGAGGCAGCGACGGAATGGTTTTATTTGAAAAATCAGGTAATATTTGGAATATACCTGCATTTAACAAAACAGACGTATTTGATGTTACCGGAGCAGGAGATACGGTAGTGGGAACTATTTTGCTTGGTTTGTGCGCAGGAGCATGTTCGTTGGAATCAGCGGTAATCGGTAATTTAGCAGCCAGTATTGTTGTGAGACATTTTGGCTGTGCTACAACAACCATAGAAGAGCTTTCTGCAACCCTTCACAAACTTAAGCTGGAGAATTTCGATATCAAAAAGGAGCATAGATAAGGAGTTTATTGATGACAAAAAAGGCAAAAAGACTTAGAATTTTCAATTTAATTGATTTGTTTATAATATTTTTTATAATTTTAGGTTTATTAGGCATATATTTGGTTAAATCGGGAAAATTTAAAACCTCTTCAGGTGTTATAAAGAAAGAAGCGGTTATTGAGTTTGATACTGTAATAAGGGGGCAAAAACTTTCCGGAAAAGAAAATCTTTTTAAAGCGGGAGAAAAAACTTTTATTACCATAAGAAACGTTCCATATACCTCGCTGAAAATCATAAAATCTGAAAAAACAAATTGGCAGACAGCAATTCCCGATCCCAAAAATCCTTCAAAGGCTATTGCAGTTAATGATCCCAGTGAAAATTATACATATAATTTTCTTGTAACGGTTGAGGATAAAGCTCTTCTTACTGATGACGGTCCTGTTATCGGGGGAAACAAAATTAAAATAGGCTTGCCTGTAAGTCTGGAAGGTTATAATTACAGAGCTTACGGCGTTGTATCAGATGTAAGAGTTAAGAACTGAGCATGAATTTTTTAACTTCGTCATTTTTTATCAAATTACTAAATAAACTGGATGTTCAAAAGGATTCTTATATTGCAAAAGCAGTAGAAGAAAGCTTTTTTGTCAGAAATTTTAATAAAAACCTTGAAAATGTTCAAAATATATTCTCATCTGTCACTGACAAAAGTCTTTTTATACAAAATATTGACACTTTTATTTTGTTGATTATCTCATTTTTGATTATTTCAATAAATTTTGTTTCTACGGGCATTATAGGACTTTTAACCACTGTTGCTTTTTTGTGTTTTCTGTTAAAACTTTTTTTGAAAAAAGGCGAAAAATATACTTTTAACTCTTTTGACATACCTGTATTTCTTTATTTTATTCTTGCAGGTTTAAGCGTTACTTATTCATCTTTTTTCATGCCCAGCCTAAAGGGTTATGCCAAAATGATAGTTTATCTGGGAGGCTATCTGACTTTTTTTAATATTCTGAAAGATAACCCGAAAAGAGTGCTTTACATAATGGGGTTGTTAGCTTTAAATGTCAGTTTTGAAGCATTTCTTGCAATTAAACAACAAATTTTCGGTATCGAACCTTTGGCAAGCTGGCAGGATATTGAAAACACAAATCCCGAACAGCTGATGAACAGAGTATACGGTACACTTCAGCCGTACAATCCAAATCTTCTGGCAGGATATCTTGTTGCAGGTTTTTCATCGGTTATAGGATGCGCATTTGTATTCCTTAACAGAAGAAAATTCCTGGCAAGTGCCGGATTTTTAACTTGTTCTTTGGCTGTTTTAGCCGCAATAGTTTTTACGGGCTCAAGAGGAGCATATATTGCAACTTTTGCAATGATGTTGCTTTTTACTCTAATTTCGGGACATTTTGTATGGAACGAATTTAAACATATTAAATGGCTGAAAAAACTGTGGATAATATTAATAATACTGGCAATAGCTGCAGTTGCACTTTTAATTGTCAGCTCACCCGCAATACAGCATAGAATAGTCTCAATATTTGCCGCAAGAGAAGACAGCAGCAATTCGTACAGATTTAATGTTTACGCTTCCTGCCTGCACATGATAAAAGACAATTTTTGGACAGGAATTGGACCGGGAAATACAACATTCAGACTGGTTTACGGCTTATATATGGTAACAGGCTTTGATGCGTTGGGAGCATACAGCGTTCCCTTGGAAGTTGCCGTCGAAAGCGGAATATTTGGTTTTTTAGCTTTCCTGTGGATAATATTGCTCATCTTTTTAAAAGGGATTAAATCAATTTATTCAAACATGCAAATTGAAGATAAAATCATCATTGCCGGTTGTATAACAGGTGTTATAGGCATAATGTTTCACGGGCTTGTAGACACTGTATTTTACAGACCTCAAATACAGATTGTTTTTTGGCTTCTTGTAGCTGTTCTTGCGGTCAAAACAAGGCTTCTTAAAAAGGACTGGTGATAAACAGAAAAAATGAGCTTTTTAACTATGCATCATCATTTCCTAAAAATGGATAATAAAGTAAAACCGCTGTATCAACAGCGGTTTTACGATAATTATTAGATTTTTGAAATTATAAATCAGCCCATGTCTTTTTGTAATCAGGTATCTGGAACGGCTTTGTAGGAAGACCGTTCATTGCCCATTCGTTATAGAGAGACATTTCAGTATCTTTAATATCATTGTAGAATTGACTGCCTTTAAATGTTTTGTCGATATGAGTTGCATTACCGTTCTCATCGAAAACTCGCAGATTATTAATAGTATAATCTCTGTCAATAAGCTGTTTATGCATATCTGTTCTGTTTCCGCTGAAATATCCCATTGTCTGAGCAAACTTCAAACATTTTGCTTTGTCGCTGCCCGCTGCATAGGCTTTAGTTTTGGCATCCGTTCCCGAAGGTCTAATTTCAACATACTGGGTGAGTTTACCGTTAGGGTCTCCGCCGTCAGTAAATTTCAAATAGGTGCCGTCACCGACAAACTTAATTTCCGCAAGATCGCTGAAATCAAGTTTTGGATATTTGTTGTTGAGCTTAGTTACCGCATCTTCAAGTTTAACATCGTCATTAAGAACTTTATTAAACATAACTTTTAGGTCGTTGATTTGATCTATGTCGAGTATTCTGAAGTCATTCTTAACATTATTTGTGCTTTTGATATTACTATTAAGAATTTCTGCCGAGTACTGCTGTTCCTTATCATCAAAATCGTATATTGCTTTATCTATCGTACTGCGTTCGTTTTGAATGGTAATTTTATCAAAAATAGCACCTATTTCAGACGGAAATTTTGTTGTATCTTTTAGCATATCTTTAGCATCGTCAAGCGATGCTATCTTATTAAAATACTTATCTGTAAGGATTGCCCTTATGTCGGTGAGTTGTTCAGTGCTTAATTTCTCAAAGACTTCTCTGCTGCCAAAATTAGCCGCAAATATTTCTACCGTTTCTTCTTTACTTAGTTTTTTAGCATCGATTTCTTTAATAGTTTTAATCATTGTCTCTTTTGTTAAACCCGAGAAATCGATACCCTTAAATGTATCTTCAAGAACTTCCTTGGCCTGAGCCTGAGTCATTGTTCCTAATTTAAGAGCAATTGCCATACTCAAATAGAATGAATCATTCTTTGTCCGTTTGTATTCACCTCTTTTTTTGGCGGCATCTCTAATGTTTGGATTTGTTTCACTTTCGTTATAGTAAAGAATATCTTCTCTGACATCGTATCTGCCTTGAATTTTATTTTCTTCAAAAACTTTGGCAAGATGGTCGGAAATACTCATTCCTTTAGGCAAACTTGCAGCAAGAGCGGCTGAAACAATAATGGATTCGGTAGCACTTTTTTCTCTCATTGCAATGGCGACTCTGCCTGCTTTACTTTCAACAAGTTTCTCGGGTCCTATAATCATGCCTCCGCTTTCTTCGCCTGCAAAAACCATTCTCGGCTCTTCGAGCTGAATTTTTCCGTCAACTTCCTTTTTGCCCTTGCTGAGTTCTATTATGTTTCCATAGATATCTTCGATTTCAATCGGTTTAATTTTGTCATAGTTGTTATTTTGGAAGGCATTTCTGTTTTCTACAATCTGCTTTTCAACTTTCTTCATTATATTGGCAATTTCTTTGAAACCTACAGGAACGTTAACAACGTTAACCCCGTTTGCATTTGCCCATTCATCCCATGACATTGCTGAAGCTGTTGTTTTAATAATAAATCTCGGGTGATTATCCCACAGGTCATCTTTTTTAAGCTGCTTCATCCAAAAGTCCATATTAAGCATAAAGCTTTGATTAGGGGTATATGATGCTAAAATCTTGCCTGTTCCCTGTAAAGACTTATTGGTATCACAAACATAGTCTATTCCGAGTTTATCGAGCTTTGCCCTGTTTTCAGGAGTATCCTGTTCAACCTGCGCTATACAGAGCCTGTCATGATCAGGGTCGGTAATAAGTATGGTAGTTCCTACCGGTTTATTTGCTACATCAAATTCTACAAGTTCTTTGCCTTTATTGTCATACATTTTAGTATTGGCAAAATCAATGGTATCCAATACAGGGAAAGATTTTTTGCCGTCTTTTACGATAACTAATGAGCTGTCAACGGTATAATCATAAAACTTGCCGTCTTTTTCCCCCGTACCGATATTATGGAAGAAGGGATCTTCCTGAGGATGAAGCCAACGGAAATTTTTGCCGATTTCCAAATTATCAAGCACTTTACTGAGGTTTCTAAAGGCAACACCACCGACGTTTTCGATTATCATAGGATTTTCCGTATTTTTTATGGCGTTAATGTTTGCAGGTGTTGCGATGCCGTCTCTAAGATATTGAGTATAAAGGTCTAAGCCGTTGTTAATTTTTTTCATTAATTGGGTATCAATGTGTTTATCGTCTCTGGCGGCGATTTCAATATCAACATAACCGTTGGGGTTGCTTTTAAGCTTATTCATTACGTTATTTTCAATTTGAGCAACGAATTTATTAGACTCTTCCGGAATGTATTGGCTGCCCTGATCGTTAATATCTTTTGTAGCAGTCTTGAGCCTGATGGCGTGACTTGATGTTACATATTCGGCGCCAAGCATGTCTAATTTAAAGGCAAGGAAGGATGTAAGCCATACAGGCAGAGTAGTTCTTTGGCCGTCTTCATAAGGCGATTCATGAGTATAAATTCCGTTTGCTGCCTGAACTCTCTTGATAAGATCAATATATGTGTCAGTATTGTATCTGACTTCACCGGTAGCAATTTTGTGAAGTTCTTCATTCGGATGGTCTGCTTTTGCTACCTGAGATTTACCCCAAGTTGCAAGGATAATGCCTATTGCATTAATAAAGTTCCTTGTATCCCAGGGATAAAGAGCGCTTTGATTTCCTCTAATGCCTGCTGTCGAAATATTTGCTTCTCTTTTATATGTATCAAACCATCTTTCTAAAGAAACTCCGAATTTATCTTCTTTTTTATCCCCTGCTTTATAATCTTCAAGATATTTACTGCTGATTCTTAATGTATAGCCTTTATCAAGTTTTAAAATTTCGCTGAAAGGCATTGAAACAAATTGGTTTGTTCCGCTGATTTTGACATCATATTTAAGATTTTTGATATCGTTGGGTGTATTCTTATCAAGATTACTGAATAAGGTTCTTTCTGTCTCGCAGGAAAAATCTCTGCCGACTCTCTCTCTGTATCTGTCTTCAAGTGTCATCTCAACATCTTGAGCTTTAAAAGATACATTTTTATTCATATTGGTTACATTTACCAATTGTTTATTTAATTCACTCATTAATTGCAAGCCTCTAAGATCTGTACAGTTTTGGTTAACATTAACGGTATTTTTATTTTCGCAGTTTGCTTGTTTGTCCAAAGACACATTGGGTTTTGTTGATAAAATCAGATTTTGAAGTTTCATTTTAATTATCCTTCTTTATTTTACATAAAACTATTACTTGTAAATTCACACGAAATACTCGCAATCATGTATAAACTGCTGAAGATTGAAAATTGTCATTCAAAAGAGCAAATGTTTAGAAAAATTTACATAAAAAATTTCAAAACGTAATAATTTTTAATTTTTTTGTTATTATTCAACATGTTTAAAGAAAAATTTTAAGCATATAAAACTTTTCTTAATTACTTGCAAGAAGTTAATTCAGGGATAAAAACAAGGAAATGATATTTTCTGAAAGCAAAGCGCATGAAGTAACAGTCGACATAGTTATTTTTACGGTGCGAAAGAAAAAACTTGAAGTATTGCTTATCAAAAGAGGGCATGAACCTTTTAAAGACAAGTGGGCTATTCCCGGCGGATTCATAACCTTATCTGAAAATCTTGACGATGCTGCAAAAAGGGTTTTGTTTGAAAAAACGCAGGTCAGAGATGTTTATCTTGAGCAGCTTCATACATTCGGTGAACCTGAAAGATACCCCGGCACCAGGGTTATTACAGTCAGCTATTTTGCATTAATAAGGTCGGATGACTTAAAACCGGCAAAAGGAACTGATACAAATGTTCAGCAGGTCAGTTGGCAGCCGGTTTATAATCTGCCTCCGTTAGCATTTGACCACAAAGACATTATCGAGCACGCCCTGAACAGGCTCAGAGACAGATTGGAATACACACCTGTTGCTTTCCAGCTACTCCCGAAAAAGTTCACCCTTACTGAACTGCAAAAAACTTATGAGCTCATTCTTAATAAATCTCTTGATAAGAGAAATTTCAGAAAGAAAATGGTTTCACTCGGAATCCTCAAAGAATCCGACGAATTTACAAAGATTTCCTCAAAACGCCCTGCAAGATTATATTCATTCAACAGTGAATACATTGATAACAAAAAGGGCATGATAGCTTAATACATAAGATTTCCGCATATTTTATTGTAAAGAAGTGTTGCAATTTTACATAAAATTCAAAAAAATATGTAAATTAATTTTTCTTGCGTTTTTACATGTATATACGTTTATGCAGACTGTAGAATTTAAAAAATATGCGTGGAATTACAAATCAAAGAAACAATTTCCTTTATACCAAGAATAATCAACAAAAAATAAAAACCGGTTCGAATTTTTCAATCAATCATAATAAAAATAATCTGTCCTTTAAAGGCGGTGCAGGGTTGGAATTTTGGATGGGATGGTGGCAAACTTTTTCTTCAGTGCTTGCGGTTGACATACTTTTGATTGTAGCCGCCTATTCAGCAAAAAAGAAACTTAGTCTCAATTCTGAACTTAAAAACGTCATCTGGCTTTTTAAAGACAGAGAAAAAGACTTCTGCAAAGAAATGAGCAGTGAAATCCAGTCAGTAATCTCATGTATGGATAATTGTCTGACTTCAAGAGCCAATTTAAAGCCGTCCGACAGGAAAAAAATACTGTCAATACAAGGTGCTCTGACCGAAACAAATGATAAATATCTTATTTTATCTCCTGAAACTTCAATACAGGAAAAATTATCAAGGCGTTTATTTAACCCTGATAAAAGAGAAAGCCATACCCAAGAAGTTCTGCCGACGAAATTTCATCTTATTAACAAGCTGAACGATATCGAGACCAAATGGAAAAAATATTGGAACGGACAAAATATTGATGCAAAAGGGCAGACTTTAATTTATCAGCCTGTCGTGATGAAGTTGGAAAAAGCTATTGGAATTTTGAACTCTATTCACAGCGGCAATTTTGCAGCGGCTACGGATGCTGCATTTGAAACAGTTGCACATACTTAATACTTTGTTTAAATTATCCTGCAATAGCAACGTCATACATTCGTATGATGGTTTAAACCCTTATTATCTAAGTAAATTCACCCTATGGATGATGTTATGAACCAGGTAAATATGGCAAACTGTTTTTTAGAAAATGCTTTTATAAGAATGGAATCTTTAAATGAACTTAAACGAGGAATGTCTTTTACAATTTTTGAATAATCCGGAGCGGCTTGAATTTTTATCGGAAAAGTTAAAGAGCTTAATTTTTTGTTCCGAAAGTAATATTATTAAGTTTGAAAATAAAATACAGCTGAGCAGCAATAAAGTTTTATAAATGCGAAACAATAAAATCAAAACTTTCTTAAATGCAAAAGCAGGTGAGTACTTGCTTTATTTTATGCTGATGGCGGTAACGGTTTTGTCGCTCTGGTTTATAATCAAATTTGTTGATCAGAACAACTTTTTTGAAGTCATGGAGCATAAAACCCTTGATATAAGGTTTAACCTGACAAACGGAAAACTCAAACACAATTCTGACATAATTATTCTTGCAATTGACGATACAAGTCTCGATACTCTTCAAAATGAATACGGTATCTGGCCCCTTACCCGTGACATCTATGCCAAAGCTATAAACTATCTTGAAAAAGATAGTGTTGATTCGATAATATTTGACCTAATGTTTGTAGGTTATCAAAAGAACAATAAAAAGCAGGATATTGAACTGGCAAAAACAATAAGCAGTTATAACAATGTTTTTACCGCAATGAATTTTACTAATACCCAAAATAAAAACCCCCCGAAACTTCCCGACAAACTTAAACTTAATGTTAAATTACAGAGTAACAAATATAATTTTTCGGGATATGAATTTGACGATTGTCAGCTAATCCTTCCCGAAATCATTTCCTCAACTGAGAACATAGGTTTTACCAACATAGTCAGGAGCAAAGACGGAATTATCAGAAAAGTACCTCTTGTTCTTAAATACCAACGTGATTTTTACCCTTATCTGGGTTTCAAAGCCGCTCTTGCCTACATTAACAAACATGAAAAAGCAAACATAAAAACGCTGACTTTTACTAAAGATAACACTTTAAAAATCGGCAAACGGACTATTTATGTTAATAATGACGGCACTATGATTCTCAATTGGTACGGACCCGGGAAAACCTTCCAATACGTTTCTTTCGGCGATGTAATTAAGTCCTACGAAAACGAAAAAAACGGTATTCCTCCAATTCTTCCGAAAGATACCTTTAAAAATAAAATAGTGTTTATCGGAATGACTGCAACATCTATGTTTGACATAAAAAGCGTACCGCTAAGCTCTGTTTATCCAGGTGTTGAAGTTCAGGCTACCACTCTTAACAACATTCTGGATGCAAATTCAGTGACGCCGATAAATAAAAAAATCGATATTATTACCTGTATTATATTAAGCATAATAACCGGCATACTGGTACTGCGAATTCCGTCTGTATTGGGTTCTCTTTTGGCTGTTCTTTTAACGACCATATTTTATATAGTTTTTGCGGGAATATTATTCCAAAAATATTTTATATGGATAGGTTTGGTTAACGAAATTATAACCGTGGCATTAACAATAATAATAATGTACATTTACAAATACCTGCTTAAATCCCGCGATTTCGATTATACATACAAACTTGCAACAACGGACGGTTTAACGGCGCTTTATAACCACAGATATTTTCAGGACAGTCTTGCAGATCTGATTAAAAAATCCGAAAAACAAGCTCTGCCTTTTTCCTTATTGATTGTTGATATAGATTTCTTTAAAAAGTTCAATGACACATACGGTCATCAGGCAGGCGACGAAGTTCTCAGAAAAACAGCAGACTTGCTTAAAAAATCAGTCAAATCTATGGATGTTGTAGCAAGATACGGTGGCGAGGAAATGGTTATTATTCTTAAAAAAACCGGCAAGAAAGAAGCTGTTATTGCTGCGGAGAGAATTTGCCGCACGGTTGCCGCTAAAACATATGTTTTGGGTGAGGGAGTGGAAACAAATGTTACAATAAGCCTTGGAGTTGCAACATATCCCGAAGACGGAATATCCCCACAGGAATTAATTGAATTCGCCGACAAAGGGCTTTATCATGCTAAACAGAGCGGAAGAAACCGCGTAGGAATATACGAAAAACATTAAAAAATGGCAGAAAATCACAAAAAATTGATAGGAATTTGGGGTTATCCTAACCCCGAAGTTTTAGAAGAAGTCAAAATAAAATATCCGAATCACGATTTTATTGATTTGGATATTAATTACGCCGCGCCTGCTTCTGACATGCTTCCCGATGCTTATTGCAAAATTATTAAAAACATTATCGATAACAGCCTGCATTATCGTAAATCGCTTGAGCTGATTGTTGCATCAGTCGGCGAAGAAAAATGCAATTCCGCAAAAATTTCCGCAAAAATTTTACAAGATTTGGGCTTTAATGTTATTGAAACCGAATACGAAACTTACGGTAAGTCAAATCTAAAAACGCCGGTTTCACAAAGCACACTTCCTCTTAAGACAAAAATAACGTCAATTATGGACAATATTATTCAAAAAAAAGATATTAAAACAAAACAGTGCAGCCCCAAGTTCGGTTTTTGGGGTGTGCCGCCTAATGATGACCGTATTTTAGAACTTTTTCCCGACGAAACACATGTTTACGGATGGGTACGCTGTGTTGAAGCTCAAAGACCGGCTGATCTAGAACTGGAAATGTTTGTTGACGAGCACGTTCCGACAGTATTTTTTGCTCAGACTTTTTGTTCCAAAATGCAGCTTGCTAAATATCTTGCCAAAAAATACGACGGTATGTACGCAGATGCGGATGATTTAGCTTCAAATTCAGTTAAGGCAAAAATAACCGCATTTTTGAGGCTGGGTTAGTTTATGCGGAAACTTTTCATTGATGCGGGAACAAGCTGGTGTAAGGTCTTAGAGCTTTTTGACGAAAAAAGTTCTTCAAAAATTCTTATTAAAGAGACTTTAGCTAAATATAAAGCAAAAAACAGCCCTAAGAACTTTACGGACAGAGAAAACGATGTCTTTCACGGCAACTTATATCTTTTTCCCACAACTGTTCTCAGTACCCTAAATCTTAAATTTGACGTCGGAACGGGGCATATGTCTAAGAATTTTATCAAGAAGCCCGATAATTATGAAAATGAGGTTGTAGCGCTTGCCTATGGCGCAAAAAAAATACTGAATAATCCGGAAAATGCGGTTATTGTTGATATCGGGAGCAGAGATATTAAGTGGGTAAGATTTGAAAACGGAAGATATAAAGATTTGGATTGGAATGCAACCTGCGGAAGCGCGACGGGAGCAACAGCCGAAATGCTTTGCAAGTTTTATGACGTTAATCCTAAAAAGCTCAAAGCGCTTAAAGAAAAAATTCCCGTTACTTGCGGTGTATTTGCCATGGAAAAGATAATGGATGCGATAGCAAATAAAACCCCTCCCGAGAAGGCAATTGCTCAGTATTTGCATGGGATTGCATACAACACATGGAATTTTGCCAAACGTCCCGAAAAGATTTATCTTTCGGGCGGGTTTTGCTTGAATCCGTGTTTTATTGATTCACTCAAGTTTTATTGCGAAGTTGTTCCCCTTGGGAGGTTTGTAATCCTTGAGGGGTTGTATTAGACAATACAGCAATCCGACATAAACCGTTATCCTGACCATAAAACCGTCTTTCTGAGTCGCAGCCGAAGAATCTCAATCCTGTTATGTCATTCTCAGCCACGCAGTGGCGTGAGAATCTGCCCCTGTCCTGCCCCGAACTGTCATTCTAAGCGCAAAACCGTCATCTTGAGCATAAGCGAAGGATCTCAAGGTCGTCATCACTCTGTCTTACCTCTTATGTCTTCCTGAAGCATCCTGCTATGCAAAATAACTATAATAGCTGATGTTCAGGATCTGACCATCGCTAATAACCACATAAAACCACTATTTGTCATCCTGAGAGAGCGAAGCGAACGTGAGGATCTGAAAAATCAATATTTCATCGGTACTTGTTCTTTCTATATGGTTGACAGCTTTAGATGTCGAAACAAATAAAGAACCGAAAGGACTTGTCTTTTCTGCAAACAAAAAGGTCAATAAACAATGTTTAAAACCCTCACCCAAAAATAATTTTTATATGTATAATTTTGTGTAATAAAAATCGCCGAAAACCATACAGCAAAAAGAGGACGGCGACCTTAAATTTAAACCTTCAAACTGTGCAAAAATTTAAACGGGATATTACCTGACATTAACCTGCATTCTTGCAATACTGTGCTCTGCCAGATTGATGTAAGAAGTCGGGGCAATACCGATAAACAAAACAATCAACGCCATTGCAATGCAAACACCCTCTAATACCTTGGTTTCAACATCTTTGTTGATATCAGTTTCCTCAATGACAGCTGATTTTTCAAATATAACCTTTATAACCCTGAAGTAATAATAAAGCCCGACAACGGTGTTTATAAGGGCAATCAGCAGCAGCAGTATGAAATAACCCCCTCCGAAGAAAATTGATTTGAATAAGTAAAACTTACCTATGAAACCGGCAGTTAAAGGTATTCCTGCAAGCGAGAGGAAACATAATACCAAAGTCATGGCTGTTGCAGGTTCTTTATAAAGAAGTCCCCTGAAATCCTCCACAGTGCTCTTTCCTGTTTTGTTTACCAAAGCCTCAATAGCTGCCCACGCTCCAAGGTTTGTAAAGATATAAGCTATTATGTAGAAGACGCTTCCCGAAAATCCTTCGGCTGAAATCACCGCAACGCCTGCTAGCAGGTAACCGCATTGTGCAACTGAACTGTAACCCATAAGCCTTTTTATATCGGTTTGTTTTATTGCGGCAAGGTTGCCTATTGACATACTGACAGCGGCAATAAACCCGAGTATGAGACACCATAAAGGAGAATTTCCGAAAATAATACCCGTAAAAACTATTAATGCACCCAATCCTGCCGTTTTCGACACAACCGAAATAAATGCCGCTACAGGTACCGGTGCGCCTTCATAAACGTCAGGCACCCAGAAATGAAAAGGGAAACTGCCCAGCTTGAATAAAAAACCGCCCATAATAAGGACAAAGCTGATAGCCATAATAATATCAGGCTTTGCAAGTGATAATGACTTTGCAATTACTTCATAGTTTGTATCTCCTGCTGCACCATAGAGGAAAGACAGACCGTAAAGCATGACGGCTGAAGCAGTTGCACCGATAAGTAGGTATTTTAAACCGGCTTCGTTTGAAAGTTTATCGGACTTCGTGAAAGCGCAGAGCATGTAGCTTGAAATACTGACAGTTTCCAAAGATACAAAAAAGCTAATCAAATCCCTTGAGCTAACAAGAAGCAGGCCGCCTAAAGCTGCCGTCATCAAAAGACTGTAAAATTCGCCTTCGCTCTTACCAAAACCGGAAGTGTAACTCTTTGACATCAAGACGGTTATTATCGTACCCGTCAAAATCAGAAATCCCATAAGGCAGGAGAACGGATTAGAGATAAAACTGCCGTTAAGCAATGTTATTTCGTTGTTCAACGGAACAAATCTGTATGAAAAAAGCGACAGGAACAAGCCCGTCAGCGATACATAAAATACTGTGCAGGGTTTTATCTTTTCCGACAAAAAAGACAGGGCAATACTTGTCAAAATTGTCATTAACAAAATCATTTCAGGTAAAAATGCAATCTGTTGGCTATAAAAAAAACTCATTTTTTTCTCCGTCCCTTAAATAACAGCTAAAAAACCATTTACCGCAGTTTGAAACAAATTCGTAAGTCCGCTCGGAAATATTCCGAACAATACTGTAACCGCGGTTAAAGAAATCAGAACAACGGTTTCGTGAGGGGTTATATCATGAACTTTATTCCATTTTTCAAACATTGTGCCGAAAAATACTTTTTGGAGCATCCAAAGCAGGTACCCCGCCGTCAAAATAATTCCCGAAGCCCCGATAATAACCAGGACTTTAATTGAAAGAGGTGTAACAGACTTCAGGAAATATACCTTGCTTAGTGAATCAGATATAAAAGCGCCGTAAAACGAAAAAGTTTCGGCAGGGAAGCCGATTAATAACGGCAATCCCAAACTTGCCAGAGCTATTATCATTGCAAAATAAGAAAGCCTTGGCATGACTTTTGCCAATCCTCCAAGTTGAGCCATTTCTCTTGTGTGTGTCCTTAAATAAACGATTCCTGCCACCATAAACAATCCGGCGCTGATGATTCCGTGTGCAAACATTTGAAATACCGCTCCCGACAGACCAAAAGGATTTAAAGCCCCGAGCCCCAGGAGTACGATTCCCATATGGCTGATACTGCTGTATGCCACAAGCTTTTTAATATCCGTCTGTGCAAGAGCGACAAAAGCACCGTATATTAAATTTATTACTCCTAACAGTATGATTACCGAAGCAAAATATTGGGTAAAATCGGGCAAAAGCTGCAAATTCATTCTAATAAGCCCATATCCGCCCATCTTTAATAAAATACCCGCTAACAGCATACTTGTAGGAGTTGAAGCATCAACATGCGCATCGGGCAGCCAGGTATGGAACGGAACTATCGGTAGTTTGACGGCAAAGCCGATAAAGAACCCCCAAAATGCCAAAGTTCCAAACCAAAGAGGATAATTATGATTGTTCAGCATAGAAAGAATACTGTGGTCGAACGTAAGAACCCCTGTCTGAACCCAGTTTTGATAACATACCGCAAGAATGGACAAAAGCATAAAGATACTTCCAAAGAAGGTATACAGGATAAATTTCGTTGCCGAATATTCTTTTCTGCCGCTTCCCCAGATTGAAATCAGGAAAAACATCGGTATAAGTTCGATTTCCCAAAATAAAAAGAACAGAAATAAATCTCTTGAAGTAAAAACGCCTAATATTGCCGTTGTAAGAAGAAAAACCAATGAATAATAAAGTTTATGTCTTTTCGTTATGTTGCTTTTACTTGCTATTAAAGCCATTAATACAAGAAAAGCCGTTAAAATAACCATTATTAAAGATAAACCATCAATCCCGAATGAAAAACTGATACCTAACGGCTTAATCCAATCATAACTCTGCGCAAACTGATATCCATTTGCGGTATTGTCGAAAAATAACGCGAAAAGAAGCGAATAAATAAAAAGCAGTGTACCAAAGCCCTTTGCAAACCTTCTTATTTTAACTTCATTATTGGGGAAAAAAGGACATAATATAATAATTGAAGCTAAAACAGGCAGAAGAACCAATGCTATCGGTGATAAGAATTGAATATTCATAACTTAAAAACCTTTATAAACAAAAATCAAATTTCTTTTTACGAAACAAGTATAGCACGGTCATTACAGTTAGTTTTATAAAAAAAGGAGAGAAGGATTTCCCTCTCTCCCTGGTGTTAAAATTAATATTATACTTTTCTTTTGCATAAGAACCAGTCTACGCACTCTTCATGTTTTTCTTCCATTCTTTTTTCTGCGGCATCAACCGTATTTGGGGGCGGAACTATAACATTTTCGCCGGGTTTCCAGTTTGCAGGCGTAGCGATTTTTTCCTTATCACCAAGTTGAAGACAATCAAGAACTCGGAGAATTTCGTCCATATTCCTTCCGACACTTGCGGGATAAGTAACCATAAACCTGATTATTCCTTGCGGGTCAATAATAAAAACCGTTCTGACTGCATGAACTTCACTCATGGCAGGGTGAATCATACCGTATGTATGTGCCACTTCCATAGTCAAATCGGCAATTACCGGGAATTTTATTTTAACATTGAACTTTTTCTCTATAAGCCTTACCCAGGCTATGTGGGAAAATACGCTGTCTATGCTCAGCCCCATTATTTTTGTGTTCCTTTTTTTGAATTCGTCATGAAGCTTGGCAAAAGCAACAAATTCAGTGGTGCATACCGGCGTAAAATCGGCAGGATGCGAAAAAAGGATTACCCAGCTGTCTTTTGCAAATTCCGAGAAAACTATTTTTCCCTGAGTGGTATCGGCTTCGAAATCAGGGGCTTCTTCTCCAAGTTTCGGGCATGTGCAGAGTTCCATATCATCATCGTATTCATCGCAGTATGTGCAGTTGTGTTCCATGTTTTCCTCCAAGTTTATCTTACAAGAGCCTATATTAAACTAACTAATATTTTATTTCAATTAATGCTTTTATACGGCAATGTTAATAAATGAGGACTATTCATTAAGGAAAGGTTTTTCAAAAAGATACTTTATCGGTTTGCTTCTGCTGTTAGGCACTTCTCTAAAACCGGCTTCTTGCAAACTGTCCATAATATGAAGGCTTCCGTTTACGTTTTTGTTATATTCCAGTTCACCAACCACGAGGATACTTCCGGGCTGAAAATTATTATATAGGTCAAGAGCCAGTTCGCGAACCTTATTTGGAGTTTTTAAATCTACCCATGCATTTCTGAAAAATAAAACAACCGGCTTTTTAAATTCTTTTTGAGCATCAACGGTTATATCCCCTTTTTCGAAAACAACTTTATTCCTGATTTTTTCTGATACCGCATAAGTGTTGTTTTTCTTATGTATGAAATAATCATCGAAAACCAGGTTTTTCAAAAGATTTCCAAATAGTCTTTTTTCATCTCCTTCAATTGTTAAAACACCGTAATCTGCAGCCTTAAGCATTTTTGAGGAAATATCTTTTGCTTTAATTTCAAAATATTTTTCGGCTCTTTTTTCTCCGAAAAAGTTGATAATTAAAAGAGCTATGCTGTATGGTTCAGAACCGTTTGAGCACCCGTAAGAGATTATTTCAGCGCCGTTTGGAAATCTTTTTGAAAGAATTTGGGGCAGTTCAACCGGCATTTCCCTCAAAATTGAAGTTGCATTATCGTGCATGACATGATCACTGCTTCTGCTTCTTTTATAAGTTCGTTCAAAATTAGGGCTGAAAGCATGGGTTTTATATGTGTTTAATCCGCAAATTTGCAAAATTCTCGAACCTTATTTCTATACATGGTTTAAAAAAAGAAACAAATTTTGTTGTTAGAAAAGAAAGGTTCAGGCACAAATTTTTTACAAAAATTAATGTTTTTAAACTGCCCTGCCGGAGTTCAAAGCTTGAAGGGGTAAGGCAAAAGTTCGGTTATGCTTTTTGCCGTGGGCTCACCGTTTTCATCTTCGAAAATAACAACCGCCGAATCTGAAAATTCATATATCCATTGCCTGCAAGCTCCGCAGGGATAGCAGAGTTTTGAGTTAGGACTGAAAACGGCTACTGCCAAGAGTCCGTTCTTTTTGCCTGCTGCTATGGCAGTGGATAAAGCGTTTCTTTCAGCGCAGATTGTTAAGCCGTAACTTGCATTTTCAACATTGCATCCGCAGAAAGTGCTGCCGTCATCAAACAAAATACAAGCTCCTACTTTAAAATTAGAATAGGGAGCATAGGCATTTTCGGCGGCTTTAGACGCCGACTCTATCAGCTGTTTGCAGTTTATTTCTTTCATCATTTATTTCATTTTCCAAAGATGCTTTTACTAAGCCGTAGAAAAGAGGATGCGGATTTTCCGGTCTTGATTTAAATTCCGGATGGAACTGGGATGCCACAAACCATTTTTTATCCGGCAGTTCAATAATTTCAACAAGTTTGCCGTCGGGTGAAATCCCGGAAAATACAAGTCCGGCTTTATTAAGCCTTTCTCTGTATGAATTGTTAACTTCGTATCTGTGTCTGTGCCTTTCGGAGATAACATTTTTACCGTAAGCTCTTTGTGCTGCGGAATTCGGAATTAAATGACACTCATAAGCCCCAAGTCTCATTGTGCCCCCATATTCTGTAAAGCCCTCCTGATCCGGCATTAAATCTATTACCGGGTGAGGAGTTTCCGGCGCAAATTCCGAGCTGTTCGCATCTTTAAGTCCTGTTGCGTTTCTTGCAAACTCAATAACCGCGCACTGCATGCCCAAACAAAGCCCCAAAAACGGAATGTTATTTTCCCTTGCATATTTTATTACGTTAACTTTGCCTTCAATACCGCGGTATCCGAAGCCCCCCGGTATTACTATTCCCTGAACATCTGACAGAAGCTCTTTTGCCTTTTCGTTATCAATGCAGTCTTCCGAGGAAATCCACTTTAATTCAATGGCGGTTCCTAAAGCGGCGCCGGCATGTTTTAATGCTTCAGCAACAGATATATAGGCATCCGACAGTTTTGTATATTTTCCGGCTATGGCTATTTTAACGCTTTTAGAAGGATTCTTGATTTTTTCAAGAAGCAGATTCCATGAATCTAAATTTGGCTGTGTATCTTCCATATTTAATCTTTTCAAAACTTCATGGGCTAAACCTTCATTTTCAAGAGCAATAGGAACTTCATAAATGGACTTTAAGTCCTTGCATTCAATTACCGCTTCCTGCGGAACACTTGTAAACAGCGCCAATTTCTTTCTTTCAGTTTTCGGTATACTTTTCTGACTTCTGCAAACCAGAATATCCGGCTGAATACCTATACTGCGCAGGGTAATAACACTGTGCTGAGAAGGTTTAGTTTTTAATTCGCCTGCTGCATTGAGATAAGGCACGAGAGTAACATGAATGAATAACGCATTTCCATAACCTACATCGGTTTTAAATTGCCGAATAGCTTCCAAGAACGGCAAGCCTTCAATATCGCCGACAGTGCCGCCGATTTCGGCAATCAGGAAATCCGGTCTGGTCTTTGAGGCTTCTTTAATCCGGCTTTTAATTTCGTTTGTTACATGCGGAATGGTTTGAACCGTTGCACCGAGATAATCCCCGCGTCTTTCTTTTGTTATTACGTTTAAATAAATGCTGCCTGCGGTTACATTATTTATTTTACCCAGATTTGTGTTGGTAAATCTTTCATAGTGCCCTAAATCCAGGTCTGTTTCGGCACCGTCATCCGTTACAAAAACTTCTCCGTGCTGAAAAGGGCTCATTGTCCCGGGGTCAACGTTTATGTAAGGGTCAAATTTTTGTATCGCAACGCTGTAGCCTCTTGCTCTGAGCAATTTTCCCAACGATGCCGCTACTATACCCTTGCCAAGCGAACTAACAACTCCACCCGTTACAAAAATGTATTTAGTTGCCATAGTATATTCCCTGCTAATTTACTTTTTATTAATCTTCAGTGATTTTGGGTACTCTAAAATACCCGTTTTCTTCCTGAGGAGCATTGTTTAGAATTTCTTCACGCAAGTTTGCGTCAACGGCAATGTCTTCGCGCATTACGTTAACTATCGGCACCGAATGTGCCATAGGCTCAATCCCCTCTGTGTTAACTTCGTTCAATTGATTAAAGTAGCCGATTATCTTGTTTAGCTGTTCCAAAAATTGAGTCTTTTCATCTTCAGTCAGTTCTAATCTGGCTAATTTTGCTACATGCTCCACTTCTTTAATCGTAATCAAATTCTTGACTCCGCATACAAAAAATAACCATAAAATATTTTTGCATGAGAGAGGGTTAATTACCAGCGTTGATTTTTATTTCAAATTAATGTTTCAGCAATCTCTAGATTATAGTCATTTAAAACTTCTTGTGTTGAAATTACCGATAAACAGGGGAAAATTTCTTCAAAAAGTAAAAAAAGATTAAGCCGTATTTCAGGTTGAGCGATGATTACCGGATATTTGTTCTCAAGATTGGAATTTTTAATAAAATCGGATACTTTTTTAAGAACCTGCTTTAATTTTGGAGATTTTAATTTTTTTTGAATTGTTTCTTCCGGTAATTTAAAAAGCTTTTTCATAAATAAAGCAAATTCTTTATTTATGTCAATTGCTGTAATATTGCCGTTTTCATCACTTATATTGTCACAAATTTGTCTCGAGAGTTTTTTGCGGATAATTTCAAGGATTTCCTCGTTACTTTCAGCTTCCGGCGCAATGTCGTTGAGCTTTTCGAAAATGTAAATTATATCTTTAACGGAAACTCTCTCTCTTATTAGTGAAGCAAGAATAAACCTGATATCTCCGACCGATAAATTATCGGGAATGAGGTTTTCAATGAGATAAAGATTTTGTGTACCCACTATTTCGACATATCTGCTGATATCCGTGTAATCCATAATTTCATCAGCGTACTTTAAAACGATAAACTCTAAATTCCGTGTAATAACCTGAGCAGGATCCAGGCCCTTTTCCCAATAGTTTTTGGTTTTTGATTCTTCTATCCAGAACACTTTTTTTAAACTGATTAAATCAAGGTCTTCAATCGAATCTTTAGGTTTTTTTGTTATATTTGACTGACCTTCGTAGTATCTTAAATAGTTGGGATAAACAATTCCCGAATAAACCTTTACGCCTCGTACATCAATCCTGTATTCATTTGCGTTTAAGGTTTCAGAATTGGTAAATTTAATGGCGGGAATCACATAACCGAGTTCATCGGTAAGTTTTTGTCTTAATTTCACCGTTTCGGTTATAAGCGGAGCGCCCTTTTTATTTTCTAGAAGCGAAATGAGCTCATCGCTTAGAACTATGGTAAGCCTTTCCTGATTAACTCTTTCGTACATTTTCTCAGGATTCAGCACGTCTGCCAGTTGACTTTTGAGGTTCTTAAGCTCATTAAGTTTTTTTGTTATCTCTTTGTTGAGCTTTTCATGTTCGACATCGCTGCTCACTGAATCGAGAAGGTTTTTGACTTTATCTGTTTCTTTCTGTTTAGAATCAATTTTTTCCAATAACTCTTTTGCCAGAGTATATGGTTCATCCTGCGGGTTAAACATTTTTTCCAGTCTGGATTTAAAATCCGGGACATCGACCATTTCGTCCGATTCAAGTCCTGTTTCGATTTCAGTTTCTCTGGTAAATATACAATTATATTGAATAGAGCCCTTCTTAGATTCTGCTTCATGAAGCATATAAAGCTCCCAGCCTTCTTCTGCCATTGAATTAAGCAAGGCTTCAAGCGTATCAGGTTCATTAACCGGGCATGTTTTGACACTGTATTCGTTGCGGGTATCTTTAATCATTTAAAAGACTTTGTTGAATTTTAATTATTATAGCAGGAATTAGGGGTAATTAATCAGCTCTTACAACTTTAAATCTTCTGCCGAGAGAAGGCAAAGTTATCACCCGCATAATTTTAATATAAATATTGCGCCTGATTTTGCCCCAAAATACCGATAAGCCGGTTGCAGCACCTTCTTTAACGGCTTTTTCGATGAATTCATATTCACTCATTGTCTGTTTATTTACCGTACACCAATAATACTCGTTTATTAGCCATTTATAGCTTCTTGCAGTGAAAACTCTGCCGTTTTTCGTAAAAATACTGTCTCCCAAAATTTTGTGAAATGTTTTATTCAAAGCAATAATTTGTTCTATAAAAGGACCCGACGTATTATCGCTGCTGTCCTGCCCTTCGTGAATTCCGCATTTTATGTATTTGTCTTTCATTACAATAGAAGGACCAAAATATGCGGCATCCATCAAAAACGGTTTGTCCGCAATCTTACCGTAAATTGAGCATTTTGTTTTAATTTTTTTGAAAACTTCAGTTCTATATATCGTTGAACAGTAGTCAAAACCTTTTCCGCAGTATAAATAAGCGGCAAAATCTTCAAGATTTTTACAGTAGCTTCCCGCTGCTCTGACTTTTTGCCAATTTTCATTAGAAGGCGGCTGTTCCTTAGCATTAAGTGTAGCGGCTATAAGTGAAATATCAGGGTATTTATTTATTAGTTTCAATGCATTTTCTATATACTTCGGGTGCATCAAATCATCGTCATGAAAGACCATTGCCCATTTTTTTGAAGCCAGTTCCTGTGCTCTGTTGAAGTTACCTTCATGTCCGAGATTTTCACTGCTTGGAATAAATTCAACCCCGTATTTTTCAAACTCCTTAACAATTTGTGTCGTATTATCAGTGCTTGCGTTATCAAGCACCGCAATTCTAAAGCCTTTTGCAGTCTGATTTACTATGCTGATTAAGGTTTCCTTTAGCAATTCAGCCCTGTTGTATGTGGTAACAAATATTTCAATATCTTCAGGCTTGTATTTCATTTAATTCTCTCCGTGCAATATCTTCAACACGCTTTGCAAATCCCTGAAAACTGTGCAGTTTCCCATTATTGCTGTTTAAAAAATCTCTTCCCGCCGAAATTATTTTTAATGACTCATCTTCAGATAACGACTGCAAAAATTTATTTAATTCGCTGAAATTTTTAAAATCTCGCATGTCGATAAAAGTTTCTTCAGGTATAAATTTTTCTATATCTTCTGCACCCAAGTATATCGGAATAGTGCCCGCACAGAAACAGTCAATTATTTTTTCTGTAAAATACCCGGGATATGACGTGTTTTCAAAGCATATCGCAAATTTATAATCCGACATTGTTTTGATTTTGTCTTCACAAGTCTGAGGGTTAAGTTCTTTCAGAATTCCTCTAAGCCTGAAATGCCATATTAAAGGGAGTCTGTTGAGTTTACCCCACCCTTCTCCGAATATATCAAGACTTTTGCGTTTTGCGAAATACTCAATTGCTTGGAGCCGTTTTGTCTGAAATTGGTTTTTGAGAGCATCAGAGAAACTTTTTGACGTTAACTGCATTAATCTTTTGAGGTATTTGTCTTTTTTAAATCCCAGATAAAAAACTCTTCTTTTTACGAATTTGTTTGAAGCTACAAGAACCGCAAATTTTCTTTCATTCCAGGGTTTTACGAGGTTGATGATATCGCCCTGCTCAAAATTAGGAAAGCGCATTATATAATTAGTGCCGGTTTTCAATTTTGCATTATCAAAAGAGCCCGCAAACAAAAGGCGGTTAGGATAAATTTCTGCCAGTTCGGGAATTTTGTCATAAAAACGCCACGCATAAAGAGGCGATTCAAAGCATGTCAGAAGCAAAGCCTTTGCGCCTGCTTTTAATAGCTCATCGGAATGTAAGTTTTCGAGTTCCTGAATAACATAAACATCTTCAGGTTTATATCTGCCGTCTTTAACTCCCTCAAGAGCCAAATCGCCGGTCATAACCTCAATGTTTTCTTTTGCCAGAGACTCTTTCAGATAATAACACCAAAGAGCCCCCGGAAAGTTTTTGGCATAGTCTTTATCAAAGATTTTGTTGCCGTTAAGCTTGTCGATATTTGTACATAGTGCGATGATTTTTGACAATTTGCAGCCTCTTCTTAATCTGCATGAGTCAAAGATATTACAAAATAATAAAAAATGTTTAAAAATTGGCAATTTTTAAACGCCTTTTGTTTTTATAATTTCAGTTAAAAAATTGGCATTTAAAATATATGAATATAGCCGGTTCAAATCCTTTTAAATCTTTTAATACGCTCAAAAAACATCCTCGGCAAAATGTCGGCAATGATAAACAAATATGCCGAAACAATAAAGATTCTTTTGAAAGAGTCAGCTTTAAAAATTTTCCGGTAGGAGCTGAGGGTTTTCTCTCAGCAAGCGTGTTAAAGGGTACCGGAAGAATTAACCCTGCTGATGTTGCCAGATTAAGCGAACTTATCGGGGAGGAAATGTCAGGTCTGATACAGAGAGCTATTCAAAGTAATATTCCTTTAGACCCAACTCAACTTGAAATGATAAGCTCAATAGCTAATTTGAAGAAAGTGCTTGAAGAGCTCCAGTCAAAAGTGCCCTGCGGAGAGTATAGAGTTGAAAAAGACAAGCTTATTGTAACCTATTTTAAACCTGATTCCGCTACAAATAAGATAGTGCCTAAGACAACAGAAATTTGTATCCAAAATCCCAGAGCAAAGAAACCGGTTAAAGTATTCGGACCAAACACCGATGCTCTGCAGTTTAAGGAACAGGCGTTTTCAGTCAAGCCTTATGTTACGGTAGGACCTGTGGGATGGACAAAACTAAAACCGGCTATTGTTGAAGCAAACGGATTTGATTTGTCATACTGGGGAGATGAAAAAGCGAAGGTAACGGCATTGGCAAAAGCTTATGCAAAAGGCACCATGAAGTTGTTTACACCTGTTTATGATTATTTGCTGAAGGCGGACTGTAAACGTGAAAGAATAGCGTTTGTTACAAGTGCCACGAATGAAGGTGTTGACGAAATATTTATGACCCTTTCAAAAAAACGAAAGGTTCCTACGGCAACCATAATCCCTTATCAATATGCAAGTTATATGGATAAAAACCACAGATTTCCACTTCTGATAACAAATAACATCCCCCGTTACGGAGATGCATTTTCTGATATTGCCGATATAACGCTTATAACCGGCGGAAGAGATCACGTTTGGCACGTTGATTTAAAAGATCAGCTTGTTGATAACAAAAAATGGGCTATTCCGGTGGATGTCCTGAAAGAATATCTGGGAATAGAAATCCCCGCGACAAACAGTCAGGGCGATTTGGAAAATTCCGCAAGACTTCTTTTGGATAGAGGATTTACTCCACCGTACAATCTTGATAAATTGTTTGGTGAACTTCCGGAAAATGAACTTAAATCAAAATTGACAACGGATTCCCAAAAGCTCTTAGCTGTTCAGATGTACAAAAAATACATTGCCGGTGAAAGAGCGGCCAGGATTGTTGCCTGATGTAAATTAAATCAGCACAAGCCTAAATGTTGCAAATATTTCCTTTAAACTCTTCCCTGCTTAAAAAAGGAAACATGTCTTCAAGGGGCTTTGAGATGATTTTCCCGTCGGGAAGCTTCTCTGACGACAATTTCGGGCTGAAAGTATAATCGGTCTCAAGCATTACTTCGCAGACAACAGGTCCTTTTGTTGTCAGTACTTTTTCGATGTTTTCTTTCAGGTTTTTACTGCTTTCGATTTTTATTGAAGGCAAGTCGAAAGCCTTGGCAACCTTGACAAAATCAGGAATGCTGACGCCTGATTCTTTGCCCGAAGCAACGTATCTGCCTTCAAAAAACGCATCCTGAGTTTGTTTTATGGAAATATAACCCTCGTTATTTAAAATGAAAAGTTTGATAGGAAGCTTGTAATGACGAACTGTTTGAAGCTCCTGAAGGTTCATCATAAGACTTCCGTCACCCGCAATGCAGACAACGTCTTTTTCTTGGTTTGCAAAACAGGCTCCTATTGCGGCAGGCAAATCATATCCCATAGACGCGCAGCCCGAGTTCCAAAAAATCCTCTGCCCCTTTTTAACCTTTCCGGCCTGAAAAAGACAGACACATGCCGTTCCGTTGCCCGCAACGGCAACATCTTTTTCTTTCATGCAGGAGGTTAAAACCTCGATAAAGTAATAAGGATTTATCAGTCCTTCTTTTTTTCTGTATTCGGGAAGGACAACAGGGTATCGTTTTTTTCTTTCAATGCACCACTCAAGCCACGAATTGTATGAGGATAATTTGTCTTTTTTGAGGAGGGCTTTTAGCTCGTATAAAAAATCTTTTACATCAGCATTTATGGCGATATCGGGCTTTACGGTTGGCTTTTTAAGCTCGGCTTCGTCAATATCAACAATTATTTTTTTACCTTTTCTGACAAAGAACTCACTGTTGTAGCTGACCTGCCTTATGTTATTTCGTGTACCCACAAACAAAACAACATCAGCGTTTTGTAGAGCAAAATTCCCGGCTCTGTCTCCTACGGTTCCAATTCTGCCGACAAATAACGGACTATCGGATTCTATTAAATCAAACCCGTTAAAAGTTGAAACAACAGGAATTTGAAGTTTTTGAATCAGCTCTAAAAATAACTCTTGAGCTTTTCCGAGCCTTACGCCATGCCCTGCAACAATTAGAGGTCTTTTGGCATCTTTGAGCAGTTTATATGTTTCCCGAACTTTTTCTTTCAGGGAACTCTTATTATTCTCTTTATCAGGTTTAAACCCTTCAAGACTTTCTTCATCAACAAAAGCCCCCTGAATATCTATCGGAACGTCAATCCAGACCGGACCGTGTCTCTTGTCGGTCATCAAAAAAAGAGCCTTATCCATTATGAATTTTATATCTTCAGGCTTTTCAACAGTTACGGCATACTTTGTGAGAGGTTTTATAACAGTCGTTATATCGACTTCCTGATCGCCGAGCTGTCTTAATCCGATGTCGGGATTAAATTTAACACAGGTTTGCCTTTTTACCTGTCCTGAAATGTATATCACAGGAACGCAATCCGTCCATTGTCCCATTAAACCCGTTAAGGTGTTTAATCCTCCCGGACCCGTGGTTACTATAACAGCGGCGGGCTTGCCCGAAACTCTTGAATATCCCTCGGCGGCTATTGAGGAAGCCTGCTCATGATGGTTGCAAATGTACTTAATGTCTTTACATTTGCCGACGGAGTCGTTTAAATGCATTGCCCCGCCGCCGGAAATCATAAAAACATGCTCAAACCCCTCTTTTACCAGTCTTTTTATAATATAGTCAGATACTTTTATCATAATAACTGCCTTTTTAATTTAGTATTTCGTCAAATTTTTCTTCAGGTACATTATCGATATTATCAGTTTTCGGCAAAACATCGGGCATTGTACAGTATTTACAGGACGGATTTTCGTGTCTTCTTCTTTGAAGATGCATAAGCCTCATCTCCCTTAGTTTTTCACCTTGCCAAATTTCAGACAGGCTTTGTTCTTTGAGGTTACCGACTATTGTGGCATTGTTCCAGTCAACGCAGCATAAGACAACATCTCCGCCGGACTTAACCGCAAGCGTAAAAAACGGATACGGACAGACTTCTTTTTTGTCTATCACTGCAAAATTCCAATCATCGCAATTGTTTTCAAAAGAGTTTTTTGTAATTTTGTTCCCTTCATAACCGTTCCAGTTCGTAAGAGGTTCAACCGCAATTTCATCGGCAATATCCTTATAAGTATTTAGAAAAGCCTCTGTTTCAATGTTATTAAGAGAATCTATTGTTTTTATGTACAAAAACGGCTCTTTTTTATTTAATTCATTGCGTATTTTTTTAAAATTTACGATGTTATTATAAATATCTTTCACATCAAAATCAGTTCCGGTTATTTGGGAATTCATTCTCTGATTGACTGAATAAATAGATATGCGTAAATGAGTTAAACCTGAGTAAATCAGCTTTTTAGACATTTCTTCCGTTAAAAGGACGGCGTTAGTATAGATTTCAATTCTATCTGCAATATTTGACTGCGAAGCCAGCTCAATCATTTCGGGTAAATTCCTGTTCAATAAAGGTTCTCCCTCATCAAACAGACGCAAACACTTTAGTTTTCCCATTGATTTTATGTCGCTTACAATTTTTTTATATAAATCCATATCCATGTTGCCTTTATATCCGGCAAACTGTTCATATTGGGAAAATGATTGGACACAGTGATAACATTTAAAATTGCATAAATTTGTCGGTTCGATATTTATACTTAGCGGCATTTTTAACGGAAGAATGTCGCTAAGCGGACTTCTGTAATCTGCCCTGTTTTCATAATAAACCTGTTTCACCCTAAATCTTCTTTCCTTCTTTTCTATTTTTGAGAAAAATATTTAAGTATTTCTTTTAAATCTTTGAAAACTAAAAAATTATCGTCAGATTTTTCTTTGTATAAATTATCACGGGAAATTAAAAAAGAGGCGCATCCAAACTTTTTAGCCATTTCTATATCACTGGAATAGCTGTCGCCGATAACCAATATTTCTTTATTTTTTAAGCCTGTATCATTTGATAATAATTCAATCATCAAAGTATTCGGCTTACCTGCTATATAATCGGCTTTTTTGCCGCCGGCGGCTTCAAGCGCGGCAACCAGAGCGCCGCAGCCGGGCAGTGTTTTGCAATCTCTGCCGGGATAATTAACGTCATAGTTGCAGGCAATGATTTCAGCTCCGTTTAAAACAACTGACGCGGCTTTAGAAAGCTTTTCATAATTGAAATTCAAATCCAGACCTACTACAACAGCCTCAGCTTGTTCTTCTTCGGTTATATTAATTCCCTGAGAAGATATTTCTTCCCTTAAACCCTTTTCTCCGAGAACAAAAACATTTTTATAACCGTTTTGCTTCAGATAAAGCGAAACGGTAAAAGCCGATGTGTATAATTCTTTTACAGAGAGCTCAAAACCAACCGATAAAAGTTTATCGACAACTCCCTGCCGTGTTTTGCTGGAGTTATTGGTCAAATAAAAAACTTTTAAGTTCTTTTTTTTAAAAAAATCTGTTAATTCAATTGCTCCGTCTATCGGAGTGCTTCCGTAGCATAGTGTTCCGTCAATGTCCAGAGCAACCGCTTTTATATCATTAATCATAGCTGTTCTCTAAAATTAAACGCAAACTCCGCCCGCTTCGGCAATCAATTTTTCATACCTTGCTTCCAGATACTGGATTCTGTATTGGTCTTCCATGTGTATCATTCCGTAGAAATTACGTTTATTTTTCAGCCACATGAGCTCAAAACCGACTGCTTTCAGAATTCCTTTATCAGGATCTTTTTTAAGAGCTTGCGGGCATTTAAATATTACTTTTCTGGTTTCGTAACGGTCAGTGAGACCTTCCGGCAGTTTGTTTATAAACCTGACCGTTTCTGCGGAAACCCCGCCTCCGATTGCACACTCCAGAGATTTTTCTTTTGCTTTTTGAAATATAACATTTGTTATATCAAAGATTTCATCACAGTTAATGTCTTCTCTTGTTAATCCCATTGACTGCGTCATATCAACTCTTCCCAACACTATACCGTCGAGATATTTAACTTCTTCAATTGAAAGAATTTCGTCAAGGTTTTTAAAAGCTGTTATAGTTTCAATATTGACGAGGAAATCAACCGTATCGTATTCTTCTTCGGTAAAAACCAGTTTTGTTGCAGAAATAAATTTTTTCAAAGCATAAGCTGTTTCTATCATCGGGGCAACAATTCTTGAAACGCCTATAACTCTTGCTTCATACATATCTTTAATTGCTTCACATCCGCCTATTTTAATGGTTAAATCTAAATCGGCTCTCGAAACGACTTCTTTAAGCCTAAGAGCTTCTTCCAGTCTGGTTCCTTCAGCTTCAAATTCTGCTTTAACCCCTATAACTTCATGATTTTCCTTTAAGTCAATAAGCGTATCGACCATTCTTTGTTCGAGATTATTCACAAATTATCTCCTTGATTCAGCCTGTAAGTTATTAAAATAATTATAATCTGACAATTTTTTTTTTAATACAAAAAGCAAAAAATAAGCTGCCAGTTCAAAGATTTGTAACAAAATTTATAAAAACTAAATTAAAGAAGGAGGATACGGAAAAAGTCTGTTTTTTTGGAAACATCGGCTTTTTTCGTATCCGACCTTGGAAAGGTTTGCATAACTCATTCATGTGAGAGGCAATGGCGACGGCGAGGAGCCGTCGGTTTTGCCTCGACACTAGATCATGCAAGATGCGAGAAAAATGTAATTTTTCCGCATCTTCAAGCGGGTTTATAGCCCGCTTCTTTAAAATCGCCTGTAAATGCCTATTTAAGGGACAACATTTCCTGTTGATAAATCAACGGAGAGAGGATTTTGCAGTTTAATAAAGAGAGGTTCGCCGCTTGGCAAAATAATTGCTCCCCCTTGCTGTAATATTGCGCCCAGTGCACCGAGTCCTCCGCCGATAGCTGTCCCGTATATAGCGCCTTTGCCGGTTTTTCCGGTAATTGCACCGAGAGCTGTTCCTAATACGGCACCGGCACCTGCTCCGCCGGCAGTTTTAAGCAGTCCTCTTCCGAGAGTAGATTTCATTGAACCGGCTTGAATCATACCTGTTTCAGTTGCAACACTTGCCTGAAGCGGGAATGTTTGTCCGTTTGTCAGCTGAAGAGTGTTAAAAGTAATATTCATGCTGGCGTTTCTGTTTGCGTATTTAGCGGGTTCAACTAACGAAATTGTTCCGATTATTTTGCTGCCCGCGGGAATTAAAACAGTACCCTGACTCGTGCTGACGTTTTCGGATACTCTTACTATTACGGTATCGCCGACTTTTGCTAATTCACTGCTTATAGGGGTTTCAAGAATTGTCGGGATAACACTGTTTTCCTGAATAGTTGCAATGTTGCCTTTCAGCACAACTTGATTAACTCCTCCTGTTGCAAGACTTTCCGTAACCTGCTGAACGTTAACCGGCTGCTGCTGATAACTTTGACTTTGTGAAGGCTGCATTGCTTGCTGTTGAGGCATGTATCCTATACCTAAATTGTTTCTTAAATTAAAAAGCATTTCGGCAACTTCTGCTCTTGTTGCTCTTTTTTGAGGAGAAAGAAAATTTGGCTGGGGATAATTAACCGCAATATTTGCTCTTACTGCCTTTGCAACCGGGACTTTTGCCCATGAAGGAACTTTATACCCGTCATAGAAGCTTTTCAGTATCTCATCGGCTTGCGCATTAGTCATATAATCATTAGTCAAAGCAGATGAAAGAATTGCCAGAACTTCGGCTTTTGTAATATAGGCATTGGGACGGAAAGAACCGTCGGGAAAACCTTTTATTAAGCCGGCAGAATATGCTCTTTGAATATTATCGTAGCCCCAGAAATAATTTGACACATCATTAAAATCATACATGTTGGAAGGCGCAACATTATCTCTGCCAAGTGCTTTTACAATCATTGTTGCAAATTCCGCTCTGGTTACGGGATTATTAGGTTTAAAGGTCATATCCTGATAGCCTGTTAGAATATTTTGTTCCGATAATGCCTGAATAGAATTATAAGCCCAATATCCCGAATTTAAGTCACTGAAATTTTGAGCATTTACCGAATTAAATACGCTAAAAGCGATGCCTGCAGAAACTAAATAACACACCAAATTCTTTTTGGTTAACATTATGAACCTCCTTTCAGTAAAACACTGTTTGTCAGGCAGTGCATTTTATTTGCGAACAATAAAACCTTATCATAATTACAAAATTTTCCAATTAGTCAATACAGCAGATGTTGATGCATATAGAAGCATAAGATAAGATAATTTTATAAAAAGGATGAAATCCTGATGAATTTTTTAAAAACATTTTTTTTGATTATTTCGGTTTTGTTCTTGTGCGGTTCGGGTTATGTGGGCGATTTACCCGAACTGGGAAAGGTTTCAAGGAACATTGATCCTAAACGTCCTGAAAAAACTTTGCCGGTTGAACCTTTGGCTCCGAAAAATTATACGGAATTTAAAAAACCGGTTAAGAGCAAAGGAAATTATTCGGAATATATTGCGAAAACAAAAGACTATTTGCTGTCGTTAAAAAATGTCAGGGATTTTCTGGAAAATGAGGAAAACCCCAATTCCCAGCTTCTCAGTGCAAAAGCTGGCATCAGCCGTCTTTATCTGAATAGTCTTGTGGAAAGATATAAAGGTAAGCCGGAACTAAATTATAAGTCTTTTAAAAAAATTACGACTGTAAATGCAGATATGCAAGGCTTATTGCATTTAATAAAAATGCAGAATACTGACAAAAATCTGATAATACAAAAGAAAAAAGCACTGATTAAATCCATTGATGAAATTATCGAAGATTTTAAAAGCAGTGAAATTTAAACCGGAACTGCCTCGGAAAGTTTAGAACGTAAATCTTCAACGCAGACGTGTATAATTTTGGAATTAGCATCCCTCTTTAAATATACATCAGTAATACCTGCCTGGACGATGAACCTTTCACAGAGAATGCAAATAAAATCATGCCCGTATACGTACAATACAGAACCTCTGCATTTTTCTTCACCGGCTTGTATAATGGCATTTTGCTCCGCATGGATGCTTCTGCAAGTTTCGTATTGAGTGCCTGATTCAATGTTATTTTCTATTCTGTAACAAAATCCCTTCTCTTTACAGGATAAAACCTTTGTCGGTACGCCGTTATATCCCGAAGCCTTAATTTTTTTAGCTTTATCCACCACAATGGCGCCGACTTGTTTTCTGATACAGTTCGACCGCAAAGAAACCGTTTTTGCTATTTCTAAAAAATAATCTGTCCAGTCAATTACAGTCATAATTTTATTTCTTTTCCGCTTTACCGCCTATTTCTATAACGGGAGCATTTGATGCTGAAGAAGTCGGCGGTTGGGGTGTAACTTTCGCTTCTTGTTCTATCTTGTCAGGGTCGTAACTTGAATCAATATAGACAATTTTTGCAGATTTTTTTGAGCTTTCAATAATCTTTTGAAGAAGTTCCATTTTTTGTGTGTCAACCAGGTACTTGCTTATGTCGCTTTTTACTTCTTGAAAAGGCATGATACCCGAGGTTTTGCGGTCAGAAACTTTGATAATGTGAAAACCGTAATAAGTTGTAACTAAATCGCTTATTTTTCCGGGTGTTAATGAAAAAGCAACTTTTGAAAATTCGGGAACCATGTCATTTTTGGAGAAAAATCCTAAATCCCCTCCTTTGGCAGCGCTTGAAGGATCATCGGAATATTTTTTGGCAAATTCCTCGAATTTTGAGGGATTTGCTTTAATCTGCTTCAAAATGCCTGAAGCTTTTTCTTTGGCTTTATTAATTTCTTGCATTGCTCTTTTTTCTTTTTGAGGATTGGAAAGCTTTTCGGATTTTAACTTTTCTTTAATATCGTCGAGATTTGCACCTATCAAAATATGAGAAGCTCTAATCTGTTCGGGATATGTAAATTGGGCTTTTTTATTTTTATTATAAAAAGCCATAAGTTCTTTATCAGAAGGTTTAATATTGAGTGCAAGAGTGTCAAGAAGCTTCTTGGTAAGCAAATCAAGCTTGAGACTGTCAATAAATTCAGCTTTAGTTAAGCCATGGATTACAAGAGTAGCTTCCATTTTTGCTTTTCCGCCCATCTTGTCGATAATCTCATTGTAAGTTTTGTCAATTTCTGCTTTGCTGACTATAATATTTCTTTTTTCAGCTTCCTGCTTGATTAATTCCCTGATAATGAGCTCTCTTACGGTTCGGTCTTTAAACATAAGATATACAAATTTATTTTCGGGACTTTTAATATTAAGATCGTTGGATGCCATAGGAGAACTTTTATAAACCATATCAAACATTTTATCAAACGATCTTTGGGTGATTGTTCCGTTATTTATTTTTATCAAAGGCTTGGAATTATCTGCCTGATTCGGTTTGCCGCAGCCTGTCAGTATCAACAGTGATAAAGCAGCTATAGAAAGTGCAAGTTTTTTCATATTTATCTCCTCATTTAAGCTTTGTTAAATAATTTTGTCAC
The DNA here is from genome assembly GCA_964643065.1 of uncultured Gammaproteobacteria bacterium. GTDB lineage: Bacteria > Cyanobacteriota > Vampirovibrionia > Gastranaerophilales > CAZEDP01 > CAZEDP01. The sequence goes on from CAZXPD010000005.1 coordinate 56,963, forward strand.
ACTAAGAAACAAATCTTCCAGTATATTTAACTTTTCATCTCCCGAAAATCCGATGCAGTTCAAATTTATTATAAGACTCCCGTTTTGGGAAGAAACCGGTGCGTTTGTCGCAGTCAGCCTTTTGATTAATTTTTCGGGGAATTTTGACTTAATTTCTCTCCACTCAAATATATCATAATCGGAAAAAATTCGTATATTATCTTCAATTTCTCTTATCAGGTTTACTTTTGCATCCAGTGCAAGCTGTCTTATTTTTACAACCTGAATCAGCCTCAAAACTTCCGGCGGAATTTTGCCGAACCGATCAGCCCATTCATCCTGTATTGCCTCAAGTTCTCTCAGGCTCATCACGTCGGCAAGACGTTTATATTCAATCATTTTTTGTTCTTTATTCTCAATCCAGCCGTCGGGAATATATGCAGTAATGTTTATATCAACAACGGGAGGCTCTTTTCGAGCAGTTTTTTGACCGCGCAGTTCATTAACGCTTTCTTCAAGCAAATTACAGTATAAATCAAACCCAACGGCCGCCATGTTTCCGTGCTGTTGAGCGCCTAAAATATTACCCACACCGCGAATTTCCAAATCCCTTAATGCTATTTGATATCCGCTGCCAAGTGAACTGAAATCCCTTACGGCTTCCAGCCTTTTTTGAGCTTCCGGCGATAATGTCAGGTCGGGTTTGTAAAAACAATACGCATAAGCCTGAACATCGCTTCTGCCCACTCTGCCTCTTAACTGATAAAGCTGTGCCAGCCCCATTTTGTCCGATGAGTCAATAATTATAGTATTTACATTCGGAATATCAAGCCCTGATTCGATTATAGTAGTGCAGACAAGTATGTCATATACTTTTTCGGAGAATTCCTCCATAATTCTTTCCAGCTCTTTTTCGTTAAGCTGACCGTGAGCCACGGCTATTTTTGCGTCAGGCAAAAGCCCCTGAAGCTCCTTTGCTTTAGAATATATTGACTGAACACGATTATGGACAAAATAAACCTGCCCTTCCCTTTCCAGCTCGTGATTTATTGCGGTTTTAATCAGAGAATCATTATAATGTCCGAGATATGTTTTTACCGGCGAACGGTTAACGGGCGGTGTGTTTATCAGGCTTAAATCCCTTGTACCGGACAAAGCCATATATAAAGTACGCGGAATTGGAGTTGCAGACATCGCAATAACATCAACTTCCGCCCTTAAATGTTTCATTTTTTCTTTATGAGCTACTCCGAAACGATGTTCTTCATCTATTACAACCAATCCGAGATTTTTAAACTCGATATCCTTCGATAAAAGTCTGTGAGTTCCAATTACGCAATCGCATTCTCCTGTTAAGAGTCTTTTAACGGTTCCTTTCTGCTCTTTAGAGCTTTTAAATCTCGACAGCAGCTCAACTTTAACCGGATATGCGTTAAATCTGCCGGTGAAAGTCAAAAAGTGCTGATGCGCAAGAATTGTAGTCGGTGCAAGAACGGCAACCTGCTTTCCCGATAAAATTGCTTTAAAAACAGCCCTTAAAGCAACTTCGGTTTTGCCGAAACCCACATCCCCGCATATCAGCCTGTCCATTGGTTTATCCGATTCCATGTCGTTTTTAACATCATTTATGGCATTTAACTGGTCAGGAGTTTCGGTATAAGGAAATGTTTCTTCCATTTCTATTTGCCACGGGGCATCCGGCTCGAAAGAAAACCCTTTTGATTTTGCCCGTTTGGCGTACAAGTTTAATAAATCCTGTGCAATACTGCTTATAGATTTTTTTACCTTGCGTTTAACTCCTTCCCATTCAGTGCCGCCCATTTTTGACAATTTAGGTGCAGTTCCGGCTCCTCTGTACCTTGACAGAAAATTTATCTGTTCAGCGGGAATGTAGAGTTTGTCATTTCCTGCATATTCAATAGATAGGTAGTCTTTTTGCTCTTCTCCGACTGATTGTTTGCTCATGCCGATGAATTTTCCTATGCCGTGCCGTGCGTGAACGACAAAATCCCCTTCATTTATGTCGTTTATGGAAGTTAAAAAGTCTATATTCTCTTTCTTGGAGGTCATTTTTGAAATAGTGGGCTTTTTAACCTTCCTTTCATAAAGCTCTCCGTCCGTAATAATGCAAAGATTTGCATCAGGAAGAACAAATCCGCTTTGAAGTGGTTTTTTTATCAAAATAACTCCGGCTGAAATGTCTAAATCCTCTGTAATATCTTCCGAAAAAGCAACGGGACACTCTTTGTTTTTGAGCGTTTCTTGAATTTGAATCGGGTACTGCGTAAAAATAAATATACTTTTCCCCGATGCTCTTTCCCGAATAATATAATCAACAGTTTTATCAAGGTTTGACATAAATTTTGGAACATAATCGCACTGTATATCTTCATAAATACAGCCTTCTTCTCCTATGAAACTGTCAAGATTCAGCTGATTATAACCTTTTAAATTTGCTGAAATTTCATCTTCTCTAAAATGCAAAAGTTCCGGCAATATTAATGCAAGACCTTTTTCGGTATTTTCCTCATATTCTTTGCGGTATTTTTCATCGCAAACAAAGATTTTTTGACGGATTTCGTGAGACTCATGGTTTATAATCAACGCCTCTTCAGGAAAATAATCAAATACGGTTCCGCTTTTTGAAGATAAAAGGGGAGCAAAATATTCTATTCCCTCAAAATACCCGTCTTTTTCAATGTTTTCAAGAATATTTTCATATGTGATGTTCAAAGCGTCTGCAAAAGCTTTATTTATGGATTTTTCCTGTTTTTCTTTCAGTCCCTGCAATTTTTTCAGCAGAGTTTCTTTTTTATCTTCCGTGTAGATGACCTTATAGAGAGGTTCAATTGAAACTTCATTGACGTTGCCTATTGAACGCTGATTATCAATGCTGAAATTTCTTATATTTTCTATTTCATCGGCAAAAAAGACAATTCTTACGGGCTTTGCAGAAATCGGATAAACATCAAGAATATCGCCTTTTTTGCTGAATTCTCCGGGATCCGCAACGGTGCTTGCTCTTTTATAGCCGATTTTGACGAGCTTCTCTACGGTTTCGTCTATGTCATATTTACCTTTGACCGACAGCTTTACGGTGTTTTCTTCCTGTTCTTCCCGAGAAAGCAGCTTTGTACTCAGAGCTTTAGCGTTAACCACGAGGGCTTTAATTTTTCCGTCTCTGAATTCCTCAAGTATTTTTAACTGTTCCCCGAGAACAAAAACATCCGAAAACATTGCTTCGTAGGGTGATATTTCCTGCGAAGGAAGAAACTTAACACGGCTTGAGCTTAGTATATTAAGAGCCGACATATATTTTAAAGCTGTTGAAATATCAGGCGTTATGATGACAACGGGTTTTTTTATACTGCCGATAAGAAAAGAAGCCAAAAACTCTTTTGAAGGAGTATTTAATCCCGAAACCGAAAGATTTTTGTATTTGCCGATTTTTCTTAATAAGTCAAGAAATCGTGCCGATGAAGATATTATTTTATTAAAAATATCAGATATATTTTGATTTGCCACGGCAGAAAAAACCTTGAAAATTAATGCTTCCAATAAATCGTAGCACGTTCACAGATTAATTTTTAGGAAGCGGTAATTTTGGCGATTGTTTGTTCAATGAGACTGAGACTTTCTCTGTCACCCTGTTTTGAATAATATTTTCTTGCTATTTCAAAGTATTCTAACGCTTTGACCTTATTTCCCAATGTCAGATTACATTCTCCGAGTTCAACAACGGGGTCGATTTCATAATAAGGCATTAATTCGTAAGATTTTTCAAAATCAGCAATGGCAGCGTGAATATCTCCGGCAGATTTATTGATAAAACCTCTTATATGGTAATAAACATGATTCTGTGAATTACATTTAATGGCAGAATCCAAGTCTTTTAATGCTTCAGGATATCTTTCCAGACCCATGTAAGCTAAACCTCTTTGAAAAAACGCGCCTTCATTATTAGAATCTTTGCTCAAGCACTTATTGCAAGTTGCGACTGCCAAGTCATAAACGTCCAGATTGACTTCACAGTTTGCTTTTTTTACCAGTATTTCCGTTATTTTGTTATTTGGGTTTTCTGTTTTGCCGTAGCATTCTAAAGAATTTTCGAAGCAATCATAGGCTTCATCAAGACGGCCTGTTTCTAATAATATTTTACCCTTTGTATAATAACAATCAGAATCATAAGGAGCTAAATCTATTGCCTTATCAATAGTTTCTTCCGCTTTATCTAAATCATCAATGTCAATATATGCATTAGCCTTTATGTAATAAAGAAAAGAACTTTCGGGATCAATTTCAAGTGCGTTGTCGCAGCATTTAATAGCGTCAGGGCTTCTGCCCTGACGTCTAAGGCTTTCAGCTAAAAAACCATGGGCAGTAGTGAGCTTAGGATTAATTACTGTTGCCATTGAGAAGTCTTCTTCAGCTTGTTCATAATTTTTTAAGTTTAAATAAGCCAAGCCTCTTCGAAAAAACGCCGTTTCATTATTAGGATTTAATTCAATAATGTCGTCCAGCACTGTAATTGCTTCAGTATATTTCTTTTTGGCGGACAATGCCCTAGCCTCTTCCAAAAGAGCATCTTCATCTAAATCTTTGTATCTGACTCCAAAACAAACAGTATCTGCTGACAGGACGTGTTTCTTCGTGAAAGAATCCCCGTTTTCTTTAAGAAAAACAGGAGGAGTAGAGTTTATAAATGGTATATGGAAAATTTTCACTGTTTATAATTCCCTTCTTGCAATAAATCTTGGATTAAATTTTTAATTTGATCAATTTTTTTCGATTGTTTGCTTTGGATATAAATTTTCATAAGCCTTTTAGCATCTTCCAACGCACCTGAAATATTAGCTAATTTTCTTCTGCAGTCAAGCCTGTATAATAAGTAATGCTCATTGTCCGGTTCTTTTTTAAGCGCTTGTGAATAATCTTTCTCTGCACTCTTAAAATCCCCCGTTTTTTCTTTGTAAGTGCCTCTGGCAAAGTAATTTTGAGCATTATCGGGAGACAGACTGATTGCAGTGTTTATGTCTTCAAGAGCTCCTTTGATGTCATTCAATTTGAACTTTGAATATGATCTTATATAGTAAGCAACAGAATCCCCGGAATCCAACTTTAATGCTTTATCAGCTTCAGCAATTGCCAAATCATATTTATCTATGTGATTAAGACACATGGCTTTGTTTAATAATGCAAATTCGTTTTTGGGGTTTAAATTGAGACAGTTGCTATAGTCATCTATTGCGCTGTTGTAATCTTCCTTTTTTTGAAAGATAAAACCTCGGTACTGGAACCATTCGCTTTGTTTTGGATTAAGTTTAAGGGCTATAGACTGATCTTCCAGTGCTTCTTCAAAAAGACGTAAATTAGCTTTACACAAGCCTCTTTTCATATATGCTTCGGCATCTTTATCGTTAACGTCAATTGCATTATCAAAGCTGTTTATTGCTTCTTCAAACTGTCCTGTCGCAGAAAATATACAGCCTTGCGAAAAGTAATACTCACCTTGATTAGAATCTAATTCAATTGCTTTTTCAATATCCTTTAAAGCCGCATCGTATTCGCCCATATCAAAATAAAACGTAGAACGATTCGAAAACAGTTCGGGACTTTTTGGATCTAGTTCTATCGACCTGTCAAAACTTTCAAGCGCCTCAGCAAATTTCCCCTGACAGGAAAGAACATTACCTAACATACCGTAATGAAAGGCATTCAAAGGATCAATCGCGGTTGCCATACTTGCATCTTCTTCAGCTTCCTCATATTTGCCCAAATTCAAATATGCATCGGCTCTGCAAATAAAAGCCTCATCATTGGAGGGATTTATTTCTAGTGCTCTGGAATATTGTTCTATTGCATCATCAAAATTACCGTCCCCGCATAATTTATGTCCTTTTTCCACAAAAGCAGCTTCCTCACCTGGAAGAGCAGATACATTCTGTCCGAAGCAAATGGTATCAGTATTAAGGGGCTGTAAAAAAGGAACAGAATGACCGTAGTTTTTACTTTTTTGCTGCTGTTTCACACAATCAATATTACTAAATGCCGGTGCCGAAAAAATTTTCATAATATTTTTTCCCTATTTATTTGAACTTTGAGAGAATTCGTTTAACAAACTTTCAACTGATGACATACCAGTTGCATCGTTTTCTGAAGAGTATAATTCCAGTGCTTTTTTGCAATCTTTAACTGCGCCTTCGTTATTTTTTAATTCTTTTCTGCATCCGGCTCTGTATAAATAGACATCACCGTCTTCAGAACCGGCTTCAACTAATTGCGTTAAGATTTTTTCTGCTTCTGCAAATGACTTTGCGTCCATAAGACAAAGTGCTTTTACGACAAAATTGCTCTTATCATCCGGATCAAGGCTTATAGCTTTGTCAATATCAGCTATTGCACCTTTGTAATCATCCAGCTTGCTTTTGGCGCTTGCTCTAATCGAGTAAAGCATAGCATTTGAGGGGTCAACTTCGAGACCTTTACTTGAAGCATCAATTACTTCCTTATATTTACCGAGGTAATTAAGGCAAACAGCCTTATCTTCGTGAGCTTCGATACACTTAGAATTAAGTTTTATCACATTATTGTTATACTTTACGGCATCTTCGTATTGTCCTAAGTCTAACAAAACGGAAGCTGCATTATACCAATATTTTTCATTTTTTGGATTCAATTCGATTGCATTTCTAAAATCCTCAAAAGCTTTTTTCGGCTTATCCCCGATTTCAAGCCGGCAAAGCCCGCGGTAATTATAGGCTTCAGCATTATCAGGGTTTATTTCGATTGATTTATTCAGATATATTAATGCTTCATCATATTTTTCATCATCAAGCAAAGCCGACCCCATATTTGTTAAAGCTTCATAATCTTTAGGGTCTATATCCAAAGCATTCTCGTAGCACTCAATCGCTTTTTCATACTGCTCCTTTTCCTGAAAAATCTGACCTTTTAATATATAATACTGGCCGTTTCCTGGATCTCCGTCTATCGCAACGTCAATATCGGCTATTGCTTTATCATTTTCACCAAGCTTAAACAATAATTCAGACCGGTAATAATATAAAGAACTGTCGGGATTTATGTTCATTCCTTCTTCTATTGCTTCTGATGCTTCATCATCCTTATTCTGTTTAAATAAAGCCTCACAAAGAGGACCGTATATCTTGCTGTTATTGGGTGTTATATTAATCGCTGCTCTTAAGTCTTCCTCAGCTTTATTATATTGTTCTAAATCCATATGAACTCCTGCCCTTGCTACCAAAGCATTAGTATTAAAAGCGTTTAACTCAAGGGCTTGTGTAAAATGTCCGATTGCCGCTTCTAAATCCCCTTCTTCATAAGATGTATGTCCGCATTCAACAAGCATGCTTTCCGGCCCGCCCGCTACAGATATATTCTGCCCGAAGCAGACAGTATCAGCCTTGAGAGGCTCTATGCCCGAAGTATAATAATTCCCGCTTTTGTTTATCTGCGTCGGTTTTGTATTATTTATATTTTTGAATACAGACAGCAAACCTATTTTCACGATTTCTTACCCTTTCATTTTTATTCGACAGGCCTTTTTGCTACGATTTCTTTAATTTTTTCCGCTAATTCCCGCATTGTTTTAACAGCTTCTTCATAATTTTTTGCGTTTCCTTCGTCTCTTAAAATTGTTGATGCGGCTTTTAAGTCGTCTAGGGCATTCCAAATATCGCCGACAACTTTCTCCGACAAACCTCTTAAGAATAAAATAGGACCCTTTTGGTTTTTATCTTTTGTTAAATTTAAAGACTGGGTGAATAAAGATATAGCATCAAAGTTTTTACCCTGGTTTGCTAAATCAATTCCCTTATAAAAATAAATACTTGCTTTTTCATGATTTAAACTGCCGTATGAAAATATTTCAGTATTTTTTTCCAGTGCTTCTATCCATTTTAAAGTTTCATCATATTTACCTAAACGCGTGCCAATTTCTATCGTTTTTTCAGCGGCTCCCAGAAAATCGCGTTTATTTTGAGTTTTAATCTTGAATTCAGGTGCATTCAGATATATTAAAAAGTCATTTAAAGCTTCAGGCAAACGATTTAACTTAATATATGTTTTAGCTCTTTGGTTGAACAAATTAAGATTTGTCGGTTCAAGATCCATAGCCTTTGTAAAATCGTCCAGAGCTGCCTCAAATTTCTTCAAAAATTTGTTTAACACACCTCTATCTGAATATGCTTGAACTGATTTTGGATTTAATTCAATTGATCTATCAAGATCTTTAAGGGCTTCTTCATGCCTTTGGAGCCTTACGAGAGTATTACCCCTAAATAAATAACTGGTCTCATCATTAGGTTTTATTTCTATACATCTTGTAAAATCTTCAAGAGCTTTAGTCCATTGCTTTTGCTGTACATAGACAAAGCCTCTTTTAAATAAATCTTCCCAGCAGTCGGGTTTCGCATCTATAACAACTGATAGACAATCTATAGCTTCATTAGCAAGACAAGAAGGATTAGCTATAAGATGTTCTTTGTCTATTTTGCAGAGCAAAATATTTAATTCGTTAACTAATCTTCTTCCAAGCTCGTGAGCGGCTTCAATGTTTTTAGGCTCATTGCTTAAAATTCTGCGCAAATAATTAATTTGTTCGGGTTTTGCAATTTGTTCCAATGCTTTTGCAATACTGCCGTGAAATGCAGGTTGGATATTTTTGTTTTGTTCACTAGGTTTATTATTTTTGATAGAAGGATTGACTGGGACAGTACTGTTAAATGATATTTTCATAATCTAACTTTCCTTATGATTACAAATAATTAAAGACAAGGCTTTTCTGCTTTAAACCCGAACAGCATAAAAGTTGCCATGCTTTAAAAACTTTTTTTACAAATTTTTACACTTTCTTAAAATAAAAATTCAAATTAAGTGAACAACTTCAACTGATTAATAAGAAAGGTTGTGGAAAATGGGATTTTACCCAACAAAAAAATACTAACTCCCCAAGCAGCTCCCAAAAATTATTGACAAAAAGTCTAAAATCGTCAGAAATAAAAAATCACTTCAAAACATGCGTCAAACATACGCTAAACCTATGGAAAACATAGGGTTTTGAGCATACTTTTTTGACGTTTTTTTGCAATTTTGCATCCTGTTTGCAGCCTTTTTCGAGCAAAATGCACCCAAATTCAGGATGCAGTGCACCCACAAAAAGGCAACCTGCACCCATGCAAAAGGTAACATTTACCTAAAAACTGCACCCATTTTGAAGCCCCATTTTAACCCGAGTCGTCATGCCGTGCCCCGACACGGGATCGCAAGGTCGTAATCCCTTTGTCTGCTCTC
>CAZXPD010000006.1:0-64621 GCA_964643065.1 uncultured Gammaproteobacteria bacterium
TCAGCTGTAAAATGCATAAAAGAACCCCGCCTTTAGGCGGGGGTATCTATTAATTTGTTTTTATATTATTAGGTAGGTTAGAAATTATTGAAGGTTATTTTACGGATAAAAGGAGGATATTATCATGGTGGAAATCAATGGTTGGAATGTAGGATTAAACGGCATTTTCAAATTAAATGAAACAGAAAATCAACAACAGGAAACAACTGAAACAGCAACCCCACCTGAATGGATGCCATCAATATTTGATGAAGCAGATGAAGCTGCATTAAATCTTCCCAGTGATACAAATGGAAAACAATTAAAATCCTATAGCGACAGTGACATTTCCAGCAACAAGGAAGGATTGAAAGATATCCTTGTGGAAGATTTTGGTATTACTGAAGAAAATGTCGATGACTATAATGCAAAAATATTTAAAAATGATCTTGTTGTTTTCTATAAAAAAGATGCTGATGCTCCTCAAGTTGGAGCAATAACTCCTGATAATAAATTTATTAATGAAGTAGTCGGTAATGACCTTCTTATTAAAAACAACAATCAGGGCATTTCAATGAATCTGTTTGTCAAGGGAAATAATAATAAATACGAAGGACAGGATTTTGAAAATGGAGATTCTGACAGCGGTGTTGATAATGTTATATTCAAGGGAAATCAAAATACTGCAGATAATGTCGAATCCGCTATTGCCGTAGGTGAAGGAAACTCCTTGAGAGCCACCAGTACCGTTAAAGAAGCAACCGGCTATGAAAAGAAAGAAGAAGGCAACTTCATTGCAATTAACCCGGCAAAATTCGGAGAGTCTGACAATACAGAATTCGGAGCTTCCGAGTCTTCATCCTCAGGTTCCGGCAGCGGTTCCTCTTCAAGCACATATAAAGGAAAGCAATACAGCGCAACAGCAACCTCTTTTGAACAAAAACTTCCGAGCGGAGCCCAAAAATATTACGATGATGGGCTTGAATACGTTAAATATTCAAGCGGAGATCATGGAAAGCTTTATACAAAAGCAACCATTAACGAAACAGATGAATATTATGAACTTTCATCAGACAAAACCAAAGTTATAATTAAAGAAAAACAACCTATGCCTGAGGCAGAAACAACTTTATATGTTACAAATAAAGACGGCGAATACAAACAATTAACACAGGAAAACTACGAAAGAGCAAAAGAAAAGAATCTGCAGCCATTCTTAAAGTCGAATAATTTATATATTCCTGTAGACATTAAATTAGAAGACTTGCAGGTAAGTGACAGCGATAAATGTTCATTAAAAACAACAGAAGAAGCAGTTCTGCCGGCAAATAATGAAACTGAAGATATAGATCAATAAAAACGGTTTATAAAGCATTACTAAAAGCGAGAACAAAATGGTTCTCGCTTTTATGCTGAATAACCCAAAGACTTAAGCCAGTTTTGAATGGTTAAATTATTACCTGCCGATATTACTACCTCAACCGGCTGTTTATTTATTTTGTCAAAATCAACGAAATTCCGAGGGTCTTCCATTTCCTTGATTGCCTCCATTATGCCGATTTTCGAAGCCTTTTTCTGAAGTCGGGTAAGGAAAGACTGCACGGCGAAGTTTAAATATAAAGAAAGAACCAAGAATACACTCAAGACCCCTAATCCTCCTACCGCAAGCCATTTTTTAAGCGACGGACCTGATTGTAATCCTTTTAACATAAAATTTGTAAGCTTTTCGTCATTTACGAATTTATCTAAATGAAGCTTTTTCAATCTATCCATGATTTTTCCTGCTATGTTTGCCAATCTTTCAGCAAAAGCGCTAGGTTTTTCTTGAAGCTTACGAAGCGCCGCCTGCCCAAAATCTTTTGAATTTTCGTTTAAAGAAAGAATTTGTTTATTCAATGACAGAAATGCTTCTCCTTCATCTTTTGTTATTGGCTTATCAAGTACCTTTAGAAAGAAATCTTTAAAAAGCTCATCATAATTACCTTCCTGAAAAAGCTTGTCAACATTCGCCTTTTCGCTTTGTTCTAGTGTATTGTAATACTGCACAACTTTGTTAATTTCTCTGTAACCATTTGTTAAAAGGTCTTTTATTTCTATCTTTTCTTTTTTGGTTAGTCTGTCAAATTTTTCCAAAACGTCTTTATCATTCTTAAACAGAGTCTTGACAGAAAAACTAAAAGCTTTTTCCTGATTGAGAATACCGACCTTGTTTAGGACTTTATAAACAAGATAGCTCCCGATGGCAAAAGACGGGAAAATAAGACCGGGTATTTGTTGTGCTATCTGTGTAAAGGCTTCAATATCTTCAGAATACGCTTGAGACTTCTCATCCATTTTTTCAAACATCAGAAAAGCTTTTTCCTGAAAATCTTTAGCCTGTTCGAGCTGTCCAAAATTAAGCTTAACCTGCTTTAAAGCAGCACGCATTTTCTTATCTTCTTTTCCCTTTGAATTTTTATATTGTTCATACTCCTTATAATCTTTCACAAGCTTAATGAAAAATTTTATATCTTCATTTGTTTGAGCAATAATCCCAAGTTTTTTCTCCTCAGATAATTTTACATTCCGAGCTTGAGCCATTTCTTCGTCTGAATAGGTAAGAAAATTTTTGGGATCATTTTCAAGTTCCTGTTTTGCCTTGAATCGTCCAATTTTTGCAGCCTGCAAAAGGGCTTTTCTTGCAAATAATACAATCAGCAAAGGAATTGAAAAAGCCATTAAACCGCTTAACAAAAGCTTAGAAGGAGAAGGCTTCAGGCTTGTTATAAGTTTATCCTTATTCATTAGCCCGGATGCTTGAAGAGCTTTGTTTGACAAAAGAGAAGAGCCTATATACGTAAATGCCCCTAAAATTCCGCCTGAAAAAGTGGACAAACCAAGAACAACACCAACGGCTGTTTCTGAATTTTCCACATACTCTTCTGAAGACATATCAACCTTTCTCATAACTCTTGTTAACAAGTCCTGATATTGTTTTGCCTTTTTTATCTCTTCAGGCGGAATACTGCTTTTAAATAAGCTTTGTCTGTATTTTTCCTTAAACTTATTCTGCTCAATGGAATTTAAATAAGCCTTTTTATCCTTAGATAAGTCAGAAATTGTCTTAAAAGTTTCCTTAATGTTATCAATTGGATTGAAACTTGATAGTCTTTTTAGTCGCTCTTCATCTTCATCTTTTATATCGGACATATTAGCAGCAATTTTCCTTGCCTGTTTTATCTGTTCAGGAGTGTAGACGGCAAAAACATTAGGATCCTTTAGATCCTGCTCTCTGGATTGAAAACGAGCTATTCTTGAAGCTTTTTTCTGCTCACTGCTCGCCCATATATACATGGGTAAAGTTAAATACGCCATCATAATAGAGGGCAAAAGAGTTAAGAAATAGGTTTTCCAATACTTTACGGTTGACATATTCGTAAAGACTTTTGAACCAAACAGTAAATCTTTATTTTTTTGCAGCAGTGCTATTTGCAAAACTAAAGCAGGCAAAGACGCAAAGCCTATCAGCCCCTCTGTTGCAGTCTCTACATCTCTGCATTTAGCTTCTGAGTATTCATCCATTACATCTACAGCATGAAGAAGAGCTTTTCCCTGTCTGTTAGAAAACTCAAGTAAAGCAGGAGACGGCTTTAGCTTGTTATGAAGAGCCTGTCTTTGAGCTTCTTTGTCTTCCTGTTTTTTGTTCCATACTTCATATTCCGGCCATTTATCTTTAACAGTATTAACACTGCCGATAAACTCTCTTGGATTTATGTTTATATCAAAAAATTCAATCAAATTAAAACCTTGAAAAATTAATGAACGCCTAAATAATTAAAACAAAACAAACAGATAAGTTGCTCTTTTTCGCGAAAAAAGATTAAATCTTAATATGAAAACAAACTTCTTTGATTATCTTTCAGAATACTTGGAATATCTCTCAGTAGAAAGAGGATTATCCTCAAACACAGAACAAGCGTACAGAAGAGATATTATATTCTTTATAAACTTTCTTGAAAAAAGCTCTGTATTTGAATTTGAACAAGTTTCAAAGTCAATAATAAATTCATATATAAGAGAGCTTAGAAACCTGAACTATTCACCTACAAGCATAGTCCGCAAAACAGCATCACTAAGAGGTTGGTTCAAATGGCTAAGCGCTAATGAACTGATAGAACATGATCCAACGGTAAGTTTAGAAGGACTTAGACTAAGCAGGTACTTACCTAAAGTATTATCAATTAACGAAATAAACGCTCTTTTTTCACAAGACCTGAATAATATTCAAAAAGCTGTTATAGAGTTGCTATACGCAGCGGGACTAAGAGTTTCCGAGCTTAGCGGATTGAATTTATCAAATGTTAACCTTGCCCAGGGGTACGTCAGGTGTTTTGGAAAAGGCTCAAAAGAAAGACTTGTCCCTATAGGAGGCTCAGCAAAAAGAGCAATAGAAAATTATTTAAAAGAAAGAAACATAACTGTTGCCGAAAATAGCCTTAAAACACAGGCTCTTTTCTTGGGAAGAAAAGGAAGAATAACCAGACAAGAAATATACATCATCATTAAAGAAGCAGGAAGGCTTATAAACAAAAACATTACTCCGCATACCCTCAGGCACAGCTTCGCAACGCACATGCTTGAAAACGGAGCAGATTTAAGAGTTGTGCAAGAGCTTTTAGGGCACAGCAGTGTTGCAACAACCCAATTATACACACACATAAGCAAAAAGAGACTTAAAGAAGTTTATTTTTCATTGAATTCTGATTAACAAATGTTTGTTTTAATCATCTAAAAAAGAACAGGAGAGAATCCTTTCCCTCCTTTTATATATGCATTATTATGAGTATTTGATTATAAGATTCTCTTTTCTGCCGGATCAGCAGTTACAAGAACCCTATCATGCTCATCGGCATATTTCCTAAGCAAATCATCCATCGGTAATATTTTACCGTTTTCGCTTATATTGGTTTGGAATCTTCCTTCTTCTCCAAGCTTCATTGCTGTATCAAGTTTTTTGCGCATAAAGAAGTAACTGAGAAGAGCAACATTGTATTCTTTTTTAACATCTATGTTTTGATAAACACCGTTTTCATCCTTGATTTGAATTAAAGAATCCATATCAAGCTGTTTATTAGCCACTTTGGAGGCAATGTATTTTTTTATTTCTTCCGGTTTTACATCTTTTCTTTTCTTATTGGTTTCAATAATATATTCGTCAATAATTTTCATAAACGCTGTCTTGTTGACGCGCATTCCCGACCATTGAACAAGGGTATTCCTTGTTTGATCTTTACTGTGATCAACCATGTTTTCTATTATTATTTCACCGATAAGTCCGCCGTCTATTTTGTCTGTTCTAATTTCAGACAAGTCAAGAGTTTGTCCGATAAGAATATTTCTAAACTGCATGTGGCTTACTTTTGGAGTATTAACATCACTACCACGACTTAAATCAAGTTTTTGTCTGAAGGCGGAGGAAGGAACTCCAAAAATACGGCTCTTTGGTCTGCCTTCTTTTTCTTCGTACTTATTGATTTCAGCAAGAATCCAATCAGTTACGGAATTAGCCTGCAGATTGTTCTCTACTCTGATTTTCTTGTCTGTTAACTGTTTTAGGTTTTTGTTTTCATCTTTTCTCTCGGCTTCTTCCGGAAGTTTGATTGTATATCTGGGCTTCAAATCTTCTTTAAATAAATCTTCTTTAAGTTTTAAGAAAGGGTTATCTGTTTTGACATCTTTATCACCGACTGTCGGATAGGTTTTGGTATCAAAATTATCAAATTCACCATTGTCGTTGAAGTGGAACTTGAGAGACCTTGAAAATTTGTTATCATCGCCAAACGAGAAAATCGGAATAGATCTGGTTATGTTTCCCTCTTTTTTGTTAACGGTAACTTCTTCAAACTTGTGGTCATGTCCGTTAATCACAGCAGTTATTCCGTTTACATTTTTAACAATCATTTTACTGACAGGGCGTCCCGTGTGGGAGCCTATTAAGACAACACCGTTAGGGTTATCTTTTCTGAACTTCTCAATAACTCTGTTAAGTTTTTCATAAGTCTCTATAAGATCTGATTCTTTTATTTTGGCGTCTTTTTTATCGGTTTTATTATAGAACGCTGTTTCTTTTACCTTGCCCGGGCAATAAAAATCAAGACCCGGAATCGTTACCCCAAGAAACAAGATTTTGTTTATCAAATCAGGTTTTTTGTTGTCAGGAAGACTTATAATATGTGATTCTTCAATTATTCCGCCTTGTTTCCCGTCTTCTCCAAGTAGCTTCTTGAGATTTTCAAGCTCTTTTTTGTCTGCTTCTTTAAGCTTATCTTCTTTCTCTTTCTTAGATAACTTTTCGAATTTTCTTATTTCTTTAGCCCTGTCGGCTTCTAATTCACAGAAAAGAGGAGAGAACTTGCAGGCATTAGTTACAACTGTTGTTAAATTTTTGGCTTTTGTCAGGAACGAAAACAACATCCTGTCTCCGCCGTCAAGATCATGGTTTCCTACAACAAATAATGCTTCAAAATTAGGATCATTTCCGCCCCTTAAATCCTTTATCTTGTTTTGAACCATATCAATAAAGGTTGTTAAATATTGATATTCAAAATCTCCGGCGGTTTTATCAGGGTGAGTTACAAAGTCTTGCCTGCCCGGGTCCATAAACCAATCCCCGTTAAAAAGAACTATGTTTTTTGTATCTTTTCCTTCTCCCTGAGTGCTTGCTGAAGGAAAAATGTCTTTGGCGTTGTTTAAAAAAGTTTGAGCCAAGTTGGGGAGGGATGAAACCTGAAAATGGTTATCGCTCATTGCATACATATTTAATTGAGCTTCACCGAAATTCACATTTGAATCTTTTTGTTTATTAAAACCCTGTTTCCCAAGGGTATTTATATATGAAATGTCTGAAATTCTCATAGTCTTCGCCCTCTTTAAGCGATTATATAACCTCAAATCTGTAAAATATTTTATAAAATCGCGGGGGTATTCACACTCCCGCGATTTTAGTTAATTAATTTATGCTGTAGCGGAAAGACTTGCTGCTTTGCCTGTTGCGTTAAGCATATCAAGCTTTCTGAGAGCGATTTCTGTTGTTGCGTCTCTTGCAGGTCCTAAATAATCTCTAGGTGTGTATTTGCTGTAGTTATTAATCATGTAGTCTCTGATAGCTGCTGTGTAAGCCATTCTAAAGTCTGTATCGACATTAACTTTAGCCATCTTGTATTCTTTAACAGCTTTGTTATAAAGGTCTTCGCTGACGCCTTTGCCCTTGACGCTCTTGTCAAATTTCTTAAGCTCGTCTCTGTATTCTTGTTTAATACCTTCATCTTTGAGCATTTGATTAAACAATACTCTCGGAATAAGAACGTTTTTATTTACTCTTTCAACAAGGTCGGCAGGAACGCTGGATGCGCCATGAAGAACTAACGGATAGTGTTCGTTTTCACCAAGTTTGCCTTCTGCTCTTAATCTTGTTTCAATTTTTTCTCTTATTAATTTGATTCTGTCGAAGTCTAAAGCAGGAGTTTCATCTTCTGAGAACTTAACGTTACCGTGTTTTGTTCCTACTGAAACAGCAAGGGCATCACAGCCGGTTCTTGATACAAATTCTGCGGCTTCATCAGGATCTGTATAAAGTTGTTCTTTAGAAATTACATTATCTTCTTGTCCTTGAATTTTGCCGAGTTCTGCTTCTACGAATACGCCTCTTGCGTGTGCATATTCTACAACTTCTTTAGACATTTTTACGTTTGTTTCGAAATCATGCTTTGATGCATCTATCATAACAGAGTCAAAGCCCTGATCTACACAGTGATTACATGTTTTTACATCTGTTCCGTGATCAAGATGCAGCATGACAGGAACTGTGAATTGTGGCCTGAAAGCATCAAACATACCAATAAGCGGATTTTCTCCGGCGAATTTTCTTGCGCCTTGTGAAATTTGAATAACGCATGGTGCGTTTGCTTTATTAACAGCTGCAACAAGACCTTGAAGAGAAATAAGCTCGTTGAAGTTAAAGGCGCCAAGAGCATATTGATTGTTCATGGCGTGTTGATAATAGCTTCTGACCTTATTGAGCTTAGCCTTTGCTTCTTGAGGATTTAATTGTTTTTTGTCTTCGGCTTTTTTAGAATCTCCTATTTGCACATTACCTGTTGTTGATAAATAAAGGTTGTTTACGTAATCAATGCGCATACTCATAATAGATATTTCTCCTTTCAAATAACATCATGGTTATAACTCTCGATATTGATATAAAACCCGTAAATATAAAAGTTGATACTTTAGGAATATTAAATTTACATTTTTTTACATTTAAGCCAAATTTTGGGTTTTACTAGCACTTTTTGATAGTGTTTTGTTTTATATCTTGTGGAAGTAAATCACTCAAACACATAAGGGGGAAATATGCTCAACTCAATTAATTTTAACCAAGCCGCAATAATTACTGCAAACAGAAATCAATCGTTTGGTTACTCTCCTAAGGGTCCTCTTTTTAGAGAATTAGCCCAAAAAGGAGCTCAGACTGTTGAAGAAGGAACAAAAGGAGGAAGAACTGATTTAAAAGAGCTCCTTGCAAGAAAAATAGGACAAGCTCTTGATAAAAATGCAAAAACACCAATTCATCCTCCGCTAGAAACATTTAAAAAGGGAGAAAGACTCGCGGTTACAGCCTAATTTGCTAAGATTCTTGCAAATATATTAGAGATTCTTTAATGTATTATTATAAACATATATAAGAGAGGGCATATTAAAAGAAAGGGGTAGAAATGCTAAGAATCACAAGTGTTAAGACTGCAATTTCAACAGACAAACAAGCCTTAAAAAACAACGAAGCTCAATTGTCAAAATTTAGCAATGACTTGCAACAAGACTCTTTCGAAAAAAAGACAGTTAGCTTTAAAGCAGCACAATCTAGTACTGCTGTTGTTTTACCTGAAGCTAAGAGAGTAATATTAATAGCCACAAGACAGTTTGTAGACCCTGCTCTTGCCGATCTATCTAGGGTAACTTCAAGAGAAATGGCAGCTGCAACAGAACGTTCAACACCTGTAATTGTTGACGGCAGCAGGAGAAAGGTTAATCCTGATAATTTAGCCCCTGAAACAGTGAGAGCCATAAAAAATTTCGGTCGTCAGGCAATCGTTCTATAGTTTAAAACCTTAATAAATACAGCAATTATATGTAGAAAAATACAGCTAAAGATTTTAATATATCTTTATTAGGGATTACTGCACAAACAACAGTCAGGAAAGAATGAAAAAATTTTTAGCTTTATATTCAGTTGCGCTGGTCTTATGCTTTTTTTCGCTGACAATTTTTATGTCAGGATGCAATAAAGACAACAGTATAAAAAAGAAAAAGAATGAAGCTTGGAATATATTCGGCTCCAAAGCAAAGTCGGACAAGCCAGAATTAATAAAACTCAAGAATGGGATTTTTGTCTATAAAGATAATTCCCCTAGTGAAAACCCACCTGATTACAGCGGTAAAGATCCGTTTAATAATCTTGAAACCAACTTCGGACCGTCAAGCATTAATTTCAATGCCGAAAAACCAAAGTACCAATAAATTTTAATACTAAACATTAAGGTTTTTGAACAATTTTGTCTCAATAGAGGCAAAAATTTTTATGTTTGGGTTTTAAGTATTTAGCGTATTAAATTGTTAAAAAGAGGAACAATAATGCAAATTAACAACAATTCTTCAACTATTGGATTTAAAAGTCTTATTCATGTGGATTTTCCAAAGAGTATGGAGTCCGCACAAAGAAGAGTTCTGGCAGAGCAAATAGACAACATGGCAACCGCTTTTATGCCGATGGGCGTTGGACCGATAGAAAAGCTTGATTCTTTTGAATTTTTAACGAGGGGAGATGTGCCAGAGGGCTCTGTAAGTCGTCTATTATCAGAAAAAGACCATACAGCTAAAGCAGTTGGGATCTTAGAAAGCTTTGGACTTGAGAAAAAAAAGGATTTCACGGTTAGAGAAGAAACTCCTGACGAAAAACTAATTCCTGCCAGAGAATTTTGGACTTAATACATCTTCAGGGAATGAGTTATTACAAGAATGCTATACTGTTTTTGAAGCAGCAGAAACGGTTTAATTCGGCATGGAAAACAAAATAAAAGAATCATTGAATATTATCCCCGAAGCCCCTGGAGTATATTTTTTCTATGGGACGGAGAAAAAAATTATCTATGTCGGAAAGGCAAAAAACCTGAATAAAAGGGTTAAAAGCTACTTTCAAAAAGAACCGGATTCAACAAAAACAGCATTAATGATTCCCCAAGTTAACAAATTTGAGTTTATTGTTACAAACTCAGAAATGGAAGCTTTTATCCTTGAATCTCACATGATTAAAAAACATCAGCCGAAATATAATATTTTGCTCAAAGACGACAAAAGATTTCCGTGGTTTGTAATAACAAATGAAGAATATCCCAAAATAGTTATTAAAAGAAAAGTTGAAAATAAGGAAAAAGGAGAAAAATACTTCGGTCCTTATACCAATGCAAGGGCAATGTATGCAACTCTTGAACTTATGAAAAGTATATTTCCGCTAAAGCAATGCAAAAAGCCAAAATTTAAAGACAGGCCATGTATTTATTTTCAAATGGGAAAATGTTCGGCTCCCTGTCAGAAAAAAATAAGCTCTGAAAACTACAAAAAAATCGTTGAACAAGTAGAAATGTTTCTTTCGGGAAAACAGTTAGAACTGCTTAAGGCAATAAAAAAACAAATGGAAAAGCATTCCGCAAATCAGGAATACGAAAAAGCCGCCCGATGCAGAGACAGCTATGCTGATGTGATTTCAACCATGGAAAAGCAAAAAGTAATAAGCTCAAATACTAATATCAATCAGGATATAATCGGGGTTTCTTCAGATGATTTTGCAGTAAGCATCGCTCTTTTAAAAATAAGAGAAGGCAGACTTATTTCAAAAGATAATTTTGGTATAAAAAAAGACGGTTTATATTCGGAAAGAGAAGCAATAAACGCCTTTATTCGAGACTACTATGGTATTATTAACGAAAATGACATTCCGAAAGAAATAATCATACCCCAACATGTCTTTGATAAAACAGAAAACGGATTTAACGATAAAGATATTATTGCAGAATGGTTATCCTTAAAGAAAAAAGGAAAAATCAGCATAACCACACCAAAACAAGGAGCAAAGACAGAACTCGTTGAAATGGCAAGTAAAAATGCCGATGCTTATTTGGAAGAAATACGACTTGAAGAACTAAAAGCAATAATGAACGACTGGAACGAAATTGGTTCCTATATACAAAAAAGATTCAACCTACTGAATTTCCCCGAAAGGGTTGAGTGCTTTGATGTTTCGCATATTCAGGGTACAAACAAAACCGCATCTATGTCGGTTTTTATTAACGGAAAAAGCGTCAAATCAGAATACAGAAAGTATAAAATCAAAACCCTTGAAGAAGGAATAAACGATGATTTTTTGGCAATAGAAGAAATTATAAAAAGAAGAAGCCAAAAAATATTGAAAGACAAAGAAATACCCCAAAATCCCGTTAAAGAAAACATTAAGAATGTTCCCGATTTGATTATTATAGACGGGGGGAAAGGTCAGCTGTCGTCAGCATTAAAAGCCGCGCAAGAAGAAGGATTAAAAGATATACCAATAATCTCTCTTGCAAAAAAAAATGAGGAAATTTTTGTTCAAAGCAACAAAACGCCAATAATCTTGCCTGCCAATTCGCCAGTGCTGTTCTTTTTTCAAAGAATTCGTGATGAAGCTCACAGATTTGCCGTAAGCTATCATAAAAAGCTTAGAGAAAAAGAATTTTTAGCCCGTAAAGACCTATAAATTATCTGACAATTGATTTCCCTTTTTTGCTTCTATAGCATTTAAAATACCCTGCTTTATCTCAATAGCATCAACACCGAGATTTTCAAGAACTTTCATCGCCATACAATCCTTTACATCCATCATGGCAAGCAAAAGATGTTCAGATTCAATTCTTGGCAAATTGCTTTCCTTGGCATTGAGCCAAGCTGTTTCAAGAAGCTTTTTAGCCCTCGAAGTAAAAGAGATGTCTCTATTTAAATAGCCGGCTCCATAACCTGTAAGATTTTCAGATTCTCTTCGGGCATCTTTTAACGTAACGCCAAGATCCTTTAAAACACCGGAAGCAAGGCATGTTCCTTCACCAAGTACGCCCAACAGAATTTGTTCTGTTCCCAAAACATTATGCCCAAGTCTTCGGGCTTCTTCCTTTGCAAGTCTGATAACGGTTAAAGTAACGGGCTTTTGCCTTTCAATGGGTCGGGAAATTTTATCAAAAAGAACTTCTGTATTTATCCCCATATCCTCAAGAACATGACAGGCAACACAGTTTTTTTCTTTTAGAATACCCAAAGCCAAAGACTCCGGAGAAACAGAAGACACCCCAAATTCTTTTGTAAGCTCATAAGACATATTCACCGAGTTTAAAGCAGCGGGAGTAAAGAGATATTTTCTATCTTCATATTCAGCTTTCCTAATTGTATTTTCTTTCAATTTTTGCTGAAAAGACTCAAAGGTAACCCCTTCTTTTTCAAGCAAACTACGCAGTTCAGAATCCCCCGAATCCAATAAAGAAAGGAAAAGCTGCTCTGTGCCTATTAGCTCGTAATTGTTTTCAGAGGATTTTTGAGCTGCATTATCCAGTAATGCAACAAGATTTTTTTCACCGGACAAGAAAGAAGAAACAAACAATGTTTCTTTAAATTCAGCAGAAGGCGTTTCTTCAGGGTGAAAAGAAAAAGAGGACTTCTTTCCAATCGCTTTTTGAACAGCCTCTCTTAATTTATTAACATTAACAGCAAGTTCGTTAAGCAAAGAAATTGTTAGTAAATTATCCTCATCTATCAGAGCAATAAAAAGGTAATCCAGACTTATAAAATTTGCCTTAATAGATTTTGCGTAATCCCAGGCGCCTTTAAGCGTTTTTTTTGCAGACGAACTAAACAATGAATGATTATCCGACGACTCCTCATCCTGTCTTTTAACAATGAAAGAAGGAACCGTTTCTCTTAATTTATCAAGTCTTATACCGGCAGCAAGCAGCAGTCTTGATGAAAGACCGGACGAATTTCTTAAAATGCCAAGAAGCAAATGCTCGGGATAAATCCTGGAATGCCCCATTTGCGTTGCTTCTTCTCTCGCAAATGTTACCACTCTTATTGCTTTTTCCGTAAAAAGTTCAAACAAAACCAAATCCTTTGTTTTTAGTTAAAGTTTCCATTATTATATTTGAAATTCTGTATAATTAAAATAACACCAACCGGCAAGGAAATATATGGAAACCAGAACGGACGAAAAAACGCTTGTATACATGGGGCCTGAAGGTTCCTACACTGAAATGGCACTGGAAAAAGCCATAGAAAAATATAAATTTGAAAAAGTCACAAAAATAATGTTTCCTTCCATAGTGCAGGTCATTGAATATCTGGACAACAATAACGGATACGGCGGTGTAGTTCCCATAGAAAACTCAATAGAGGGCATTGTAAGAGAAACTGTCGATAACCTTATACGCACTACATCAAGAGTCATGATTGTCGGAGAAATATACATCCCCATATCTCACTGCCTGATATCCAAAGCAAAGGACTTAAGCGTAATAGACACAATACTTTCTCATCCGCAAGGATTGGCTCAATGTATACATTTCATTAAAAGAACATTTCCTGACGGAGTTGAGCAAATAAAAGAAACAAGCACGTCAGAAGCCGTTAAAAAACTGACAGAGCTTCCTGCGAACTATGCGGCAATAGGAACTGAAAAAGCAGCCGAATTATTTGGCTTGCAAATACTTGCAAAAAATATAAATGACGAAAAAGACAATATGACACGTTTTATTTATCTTGATTCTTATACCCCAAAACCGACCGGCAATGATAAAACATCCTTTGCTTTCTCTGCCTGCAATAAGCCCGGCGCCTTAGTCGGAGTTCTTCAGGCATTTAACGAAAACAACATCAACTTGTCATACATAGAATCAAGACCGTCTAAAAAGGTTTTTGGCGATTATACTTTCTTTATTGATTTTGACGGACATATTGAAGACGAAAATGTTCAAAAGACAATAGGCAAAATAGCTCCGCTTGTCAGCTATTACAGGTTTTTAGGCTCCTATCCTAAAGGAGTTAAATAAAGCCCAATTTTCCTTTAATCGTGAAAGCAAAACAAGTAAATGCTCTTTTATTTGACTTATCAAACTTGGACTCTCTTCTTCGCCCAAGATTTCGTTTACTTTCTCAAGGTTAATTTCCGTAAAATCATTTATAGCAAAATCTGTTTGCAGCTCATTTGTAAGCCTGTTTGTCGGAATAGTTGTTGCAACCCCCACGACCTTCATTCCTGCATTTTTTGCGGCCTTTACACCCGAAGGAGAATCTTCAAACACGAGACAATCACTTGGCTCAACCCCAAGTCTTTCAGCTGCCTTCAAATAAACCTCAGGATCCGGCTTTCCTTTAGTTACCATTGACGAATTAACTATTAAGGATTTATCAAAATATTTGGCTATTCCAAGCTTTGTTAAAACAAAGTCAATGTTCATCGGAGGCGCGGATGTTGCAATATTCCTTTTCATGTCCCCAAGAGTTCTAATAAAAGAAGTAAATCCCCTGACCTCTTTAATCTTCGGTTCAATTAACTTTTGATAAATAAGCTCTTTTTCTTCTGAATATTTGTCAATCTCTTCAGCAGACATATCTCTTCCCATTATTTCGGATATAATATCCTGATTTGTTCTGCCATGCATAATTTTGCTAACTTGTTCTTTTGATAAATCAGGGTTATATTTTTGACTAAATTCAAACCAAGCAGGACGGTGATAAGGGTCGCTATCTACTATAACCCCGTCCATATCAAATAAAATAGCCTTTTCGCCGCGAAAACTCAATGATTTAGCATTCATCAAATACAGATTAAAATTTTGTATTAACTTAATACTGTTCACAATATGAAAAACCTTTCACTCATATTTATAAAGGACAAACAAAGAATAAATTGATAAAAACAGTTGCTTTTATATTTCTTCTTGTTACAAAAATTTACCCGCAAAAGAGATCGATGGCAATTTCATGTTTTTATCTGTTTTAAATAAATAGACAAAACTTAAAGGAACAAAAATGAAAATAAATCATATAAAGGCAAATACTGCATCAAAAAGCCTTTATAAGCATGTACAAGACAATACTCCAAATATTTCTTTTAAGGCAGAAAACGAAGACTTTTTCTGCAAAGCCAAACAACCTTGGGGATGCATGCCTTTTCTTGAAGAAAAAAAAGACTATAAAGTCAGAAAAATATATGTAAAACCCAATCAAAGATTAAGCTTGCAAAATCATCAACACAGAAATGAAAACTGGATTGTCGCAAGAGGTAATCCGACTTTCCATGTAGGGGACTCAATTGAAAAGCTTCAAACAAGAGAACTAAAAGTCACTGACAGCGTATTTATCCCTATTGGTAAACTTCACAGACTTGAAAATAACACAAACTCTGATGTAATCATTATTGAAGTCCAAACCGGCGACTATATAGGCGACGATGATATTAAAAGATATAAGGATTCTTATAACAGACAAGATGTGAGTTAAGCTAAACAATATTTTTAGATTTATACTGGAATTAAGATATATAAAATAACCGTGTAAATGATTAATCTTGATTCCCTAGCTCTAAAGATTTTAATTCAGGAAATAACCCCCCTTGTTGAAAACGGAAAAATTCAGAAAATCCAGCAATCGGGACGAGATGAGCTGTTGCTTAACATAAGGATACAAGGACAAAGCCATAAACTCTTTTTATGCGCCAATCCGAAATACCCTCATATTTGCATACTTAGCAAAGAAGGAGAAGAACAAAGAAGGTTACAAATGCCCTCAAAAGCCCCCATGTTTTGTATGCTCCTAAGAAAACACATGGAAGGCGCAAAAATCAAAAAAATAATAACCCCTCCTTATGAAAGAATTGTAGAAATATATTTTGACAGTTACAGCGAAACAGGAACTGTTCCGCTGGTTCTTGCCTGTGAACTTATGGGAAAACACAGCAACATTGTTCTCTATAATTATGAAACAAATGTAATTCTCGGGTGTTCTCATACAATCGGGGAAAACAAAAGCAGAGAAAGAGAAACAGCAGGAGGACTTACCTATGTCTATCCGCCAAAACAAATAAAGACAGATATATTAAGCGTTTCGGAAGAAAAATTTATTCAACTAACTGCTAATTCTTTCCTACCGCTTAGCAGTTGGCTAAATCAAACTTTTTATTACATAAGCATCCCGCTTGCTAAAGAGATTCTACAAAAAACAGGCATAGAGGAAGAAGAGTCTTTGACCACAGATAACACAAAAGCTCTATATAATAAAATTACTGATGTTTTATCCCTCCAAAACGTAAAACCATCGATAAATCAAGAAGCTAAAACATATTCAATAATTGATTCTGATAATAAAAAAAACCAAAGATGCAACTCAGTAAATGAAATGATTGATTTTTACTATGGTTCTGAAATTTATATGGATGCGTTTACATCGTTAAAAAGAGTTTTAGAAAAGAGCATTGAGAAGGAACTTAAAAAACAAACAAAAAAATTTGACGAAAACACCAAAAAGCTTGAATCTGAAGAAAAAGCTGAAAAGTACAAACAATATGCCGATATCTTAACCGCAAACCTGTTTAGGATTAAAGAACAAACAAATATAATAACACTTGAAAATTTCTATAATGACAATAAACCGGTTCAAATCGACCTCGATATATCTAAAACCCCCTCAGAAAACGCGCAAAAGTATTATAAACTTTATAACAAGTTAAAAACAGCCTCTTCAAAAGCAGGAGAAGAAATAGAGAAAACAAAAAAAGAAACAAGCTATCTGGAAAGCCTAAAAACTTTTATAAAACAGGCAGAAATAAATACGGATTTATCTTCTCTGTATCAAATAAAAGAAGAAATGACAGAGCAAAAACTGCTAAAGGAACAAAAACGGCTTCAAAGAGCTGACAAAAAACCGGATAATATCATCAAATTCAATTCTCCTGAAGGTTTCGAAATATTTGTAGGTAAGAATAATAAGCAAAATGACTATATTATTTCGAAATT
The DNA here is from genome assembly GCA_964643065.1 of uncultured Gammaproteobacteria bacterium. Classification (GTDB taxonomy): domain Bacteria; phylum Cyanobacteriota; class Vampirovibrionia; order Gastranaerophilales; family CAZEDP01; genus CAZEDP01. The sequence continues at coordinate 17,097 of CAZXPD010000006.1, forward strand.
AGCATCACAAGATGACATTTGGCTGCATGTGCATAATATGCACGGCGGGCATGTTATTATAAAAAATCCCAATAAATCACAAGTCCCCGAAAAAACAATGCTTCAAGCCGCAAACATAGCCGCATGTCTTAGTGAAGCAAAAAACTCTACAAAAGTACCGATTATCTATACAACAAGAAAATTTCTTAAGAAACCTCCTTGTGCAAAGCCCGGATATGTCACATATTCAAATGAAAAAACAATTTTCATAAATCCTGATGCGAAAGAAATTCAAAACATGATAGGATAAATTAAACAAGAAACGGATCAAAACATGGGAACAGAAAACGAATTGGAAAACAAAGCCGAAAAGGAATTTCTTCAACAGGAGGAAGAAATTCAATCACTGACAAAAGCAGAACAAATTGCAGATTATGTATCGGACGTGGTTGGTTCCTGGCCGTTTATAATTGCTCAAACCATTATTATTTTGCTGTGGGTAACACTTAACATAACAGGATATGTCAGAAAATGGGATCCGTATCCGTTTATCTTGCTGAATTTAGTTTTCTCGGTACAGGCGGCTTATACTGCTCCAATAATCTTAATGAGCCAGAACAGACATGATACTGTTGACAGAAAACGCGCTGAAAATGATTATTTTGTTAATCTGAAAGCCGAGAACGAAATAGAGAGCCTGCATGAAAAACTCGATTCCATTGCAAAAACCATTAATGAATTAAAGAATAATAATTAAAACAACGGAAGACAAGCATACTATTATTAAAAACTTTGCTAAATTAGCCACAGATAGCTAAAATAATAAAATGAGTTTTTATGAAATAAAAAAGATAATCTCTATTGACAATAATTTAAGCCTGCAGGAATGCGAAAAAATACTCCTCTCAGACAGCTTTTGTCTTGGAATTCTTGACAGCAACAGAGAAATAAACAGCTTTGTTAAACGAGAAGATCTCCTTCATGCACTTAAATATGAGATAAAGCATCTTCCAATAAGTATTTTAGCTCTCCCTGCAGAAATTACAGACGGAAGCAACCCAAACGAAACAGATATTCTGGAGTTTTTTAAAAGCACATCAAATCAAGGCATTTTTATAGGCAAGAGCAAAAAAGAAGTTCAGGAAGTAATTATCTTCAAGCCCGAGGGAAAAACTATTCCGGAAATCAGGCTAAACACAGAGTACACGAAAAACATGTCCGAATCAGCGCAAAAAGCTCTGAAAATTTGCTCAGAGCTTGCAGACAAACTTTCCATCCCTATTTATCTTGTAGGTGGAGCAGTCAGAGACTTGATACTTGGCAACAAAACCTTTGATATAGACATTACGGTTGAAGATAATGCGATTGAATTTGCCAGAATCTTGAGAAAAGAAAACAGTGATATTTGCAGAATTATTGAAACACATGATGACTTTAAAACAGCTAAAGTAATAATTCAAACAGATGATAATGCCGTAAAGATTGATATAGCAAGTACCCGCAAAGAAATTTATCCGGCTCCTGCCGCGCTTCCGGTACTGGTTGCAACCGGATGTACGATAGAAGAAGATTTATCGAGGCGCGACTTCAGCATTAACGCGATGGCAATGTCTTTAAACAAAGAAACATTTTGTTTGCTGACAGACCCCTTCAACGGGTATAAAGACATAAAAGAAAAAACGGTCAAAATACTACATAACCTCAGCTTTATTAAAGATCCTACAAGAATAATAAGAGGATTAAAATTCAGAGTGAGGTTTGGCTTTCAGCTTGACAATACAACAAAAAGCCTCCAGAAAGCCTGCTTAGAAAGCGGGTTGTTTAGTGGACTGTGCGGAGAAAGAATTAAAGCGGAGATAAAACAAACCTTCAACCTAAATAATCCAAAATGTTTCGAGAAATTTGCAGAAGAAAAGGCAATACTGCTTGTTGATAAAGATATATTTTTAGCAGAAAAAGCCAGAAACATTGCAAATGAGACACATAAAATTATTTCGGAATACAGTGAAAAAATAAGCAGAGCCGAATTTATATGGCTTATTTATTTAGGAGTCTTAATCTCAGAGTTTAATTCTGACAAAATAACTGATATAGCCGGCAAATTGTATTTGTCAGGACTTGAAACTGAAATACTGCTTGGAAGCAAATGCATACTTAACAGCCAGGAAGAGCTGGCAAAAGCTCAAACCAATTTTGAGATATATGAAAAACTTGAAGGATACTTTCCCGAGTCGTCTTTAATCGCATTGGCAAATTCTCAAAACGGCAAGTTTAAAGAAAACATTAAGCTGTACCTAAAAGATTTAAAAGACATTCAAATCTATACAAACGGGAAAATGCTAATAGAATCGGGGTTAATGCCCGGACCTGTTTTTGGAGAAATTCTGAGAGAAATTTTAAAAGGCAAAGTAAACGGTAAAATAAATACAAAAGAAGACGAAGAAAAGCTGGTAAGAAAATTTGTCACCGGTCAGTTTAATAATTAAAAACAAAGAGAAAATCATTGGCTGAAACATATACTGCTAAATTTAATACGGCTGAAGAACCAGCTTTAAAAAAAAGACTGGAAAGTGACGGCTTTATATTTAAGTCTGTAAACTATGCCTTTTGGCAGGCCCAAGGGCAAAATGTCAGCGTTACGGCATATTTAAGCGGAAAAATCCTGGTACAGGGCAAAGGAACTGATAACTTTATAAAAAGATATCTTGGATGTTCTGCCGATAACGAAAACAAAATAACAGAAAAGCAAGAATTAATGAAAATCCCCTATATCGGTACGGATGAATCAGGAAAGGGGGATTATTTTGGACCTTTAATAATAGCCGGAGTACTTGTTGACGAGAAAAATATACTTACTTTTCAGGAAATGGGATTAAGAGACAGCAAAAAAATATCGGATTTTAGTATTGCAAAGCTTGCGCCTAAAATAAAAGAAGCAAGCAGCCACTCAATAATTATCATTAATCCTGGTAAATACAATGAACTCTACGGCAAGTTCAAAAATTTGAACAGCCTGTTAGCGTGGGGACACGCAAGGGCAATTGAGAACATTCTGGAAAAAACACACTGTCAAAACGCAGTTTCGGACAAATTCGGAAACGAATCCTTAATCAAAAACGCTCTTATGAAGAAAGGAAAGAAGATAAACCTCATACAAGAAACAAAAGCAGAAGATAAAAATATTGCGGTTGCAGCTGCATCCATTCTTGCCCGTGACGAATTTCTTAAAAGAATTAAAAACCTTTCACTTGAATACGGAATCCAGTTCCAAAAAGGAGCAGGGGAAAAAGTTAAAACACAAACAGAAGAATTTATACAAAAATACGGCTTTGAGATGCTTTCAAACATTGCAAAAATGCACTTCAAAACTACACCAAAGAAATAATGCCCTCTTTTGTCATTTCTTCAACAGCATTGATAACCGATTCAGGTTTTATGTTTTTTAAACAAGCTTTGTCAATCTTGCAATTACCCTTTAATCTGCAGGGGACACAAGGCAAATCCAAATATAAAGCCCTGTGAATATTACCTCTGAGTTTCCATTTTACAGGATTTACCGGACCATATATTCCTATTGCGGGAACGTTTAATGAAGCAGCCACATGTAAGAGTCCTGAATCCACCCCGATAACAAGATTCATTTGATTAATAAGAGCCGTACTGTCATGAATAGACATCTGTCCGCAAAGGTTTATCGGCCTAGTCGTAAGCTTAGCATTAATAAGCTTTTCAATTTCTACATAAACGGCAAAATCCTCTTTTGTTCCCGTAAAAAATATTTTTGCACTTTTTTTATTTATCAAATATTCAACAACTTCTGCAAAATATTCCAAAGGCCACTGCTTGTTTATATTTCCGCTAGTAGCATGTATTAAGACTTTAAAATTATTTTCAGCCTTTTCTGCCTTTAGAAATTCATTAATTTTCGCTTCAGACTTCTTATCTACCCAATTTTCCAAATAATCATCAGCAATTTTAATATTGTCTGCCCTTAAAACATCCAGAAAACAGTCAACTTCATGTTTATTCTTGTCATATTTAACTCTTTTTGTAAGAAAAAAACCTCTTTGCTCGGTGTCAAAACCCATTCTTTCTTTAATCCCTCCCATGAAAGCTAAAAAAGCGCTGGAGAAAGACCTTTTTAAAACATAAACCTTGTCATATTTGTTTTCTCTTAACAGTTTTACATAACTCCAAAAACTTACTTTTTTACCGCCGGTGTTTTCATATCTGTGCTTGTCAGTCGTGTCAAAAACAAGCAAAGTATCTATATAAGGACAATTTTCCAAAACTTCCGAAGAAACGGCACCCGCAAGCATATCAATTTGAGCATCGGGATAGTGTTTTCGCAAATTTCTCAAAAAGGGAACAGTTAAAATCGTATCCCCGATAAACCTATATCTGATAACGAGAATCTTTTTCATGTTATAAAATATCGTTCAAAATCTCTTCGGTATCAATATCCAAAGAAATCTTCAAGAAATAAAAATCTATGTCAAAGTCTTTGCCGTTAATCAAATTCCTGATTTTTACGGCATCTTTTTCTGTAGTTATCAATATTTCGGCGCCTTTATCGTTTGCAGCTGCCAATAAATCTACAATATCATCTTCGTCATAGGCATAATGATCATCAAAGATCTTGTTACCAACCACTTTATAACCTTTATCAGTAACAAAATCAAAAAAAGACGATGGCTGTGCAACTCCCGAGAAAGCAAATACTTTTGAAACAGGATCATTTATTGGAGTTAAATTCTTAATATTAATTATTTCGCCGGGCATAAATCTGCACAAGAAAACAGGCTTCTTATACTTAGACTTAATTTCTGAAACAAAAGATTCACAAGCTTTATCAAGTGAAGAACTCAAAGGATTCTTATCTACAAAAAGAACCTTATCAGCCCTTTTTATTTCTCCCAGAGGCTCTCTTAACGGACCGGCAGGCAAAACCAAACCGTTTCCAAACAAGAGAGAACAGTCAATTAAAAGAAGGTTTAAATTCCTGTTAAGCCTGATATGCTGAAAACCGTCATCCAGCAAAAGAATTTCAACTCCAAACTCTTTAACAGCATACTTACCTGTTTTTATTCGGTCTTTTCCGCAAATTACCGGTACATATTTAAGGTTTTCAGCTATAATACAAGCCTCATCACCCGCTAATTCGGGAGAGAGAAGAATATTCTTTCCGTCACTGACAACATTAACCCCTTTTTTATAAAGCTTCCCCCCGTAACCATGGCTTAAAACAGCAACCCTTTTGTTTGTTCTTTCTTTGAGATACCTTGCAAGTTCAATTATAACAGGAGTTTTCCCGGTACCTCCGGTAGTTAAATTTCCGACAGAAATTACTTTTACAGGCAGAGTTGTTTTCTTTAGGATATTTGTTTTGTATAGAAAATTCCTGATATGAGCAGCCGTTAGGTACAAGAAAGAAAACGGCAAAAGAACACTTTTGAATAAATTTTCAATGAAGGACAATGAATTTGAGTAGTGGATCTTATTAAACAAGGTTTTCATTTAAAATAACAATCTAAGTAAAAGGAAGTTTTTATTAAGTTTTCGCGAAAACTTCTTAAGATTTGCCGAAATGTCAGCAGCATTATCAAGAATTTCCTTAAATTTTTTCCTGTCTTCAGGCTTTAGATCTTTAACCCCGCCCATTATGTAATTCAAATTCTCAAGAGTGCTGTCAAGGTTAGTTATTACACTGTCTAATTTAACCTGAAAGTTTTTGTCTTTAGTAAGAGTATTGATATAAGACGTGATTTCAGATAAATTTTCAGCTGTTTCATTTATATTTGTGAGTGTTCCTTCTTTTTCTATGCCTTCAATCATTAAAGAAATACTGTTAATGGATTTTTGAAGAGAATTAACAGTTTGAATCATATCGTTTTTAACGCTCGGGTCTCCCAAAATGCTGTTTAAATTATCCGTTAAATATGCAATTTTACCCGAAAGACTAATAAACAAAGTAGAAACGCTCTTTAACTGCACATTGGAATCTTTAATCAGTTTGTTTACTTCATCTACAGTAACAGAAGCCTTTGAAGTTAAAACTTTTGTATTTCTCACAACTGCCTTAAGGTCATTAATAGATTCATCAGATAGCAGTGTATTTATTTTTCTGTTGGTTTCTTCCAACGCTTCCGCAGACCTCAATTGGATATCAAAGAACTTTTTAAGTCTCATCGGCTCAATGACTGTATATCTATCGTCTGAATTTGACGAAGAAAGATAAAAATCGGCGGAAGGAGTAGCAATAACCTCATGCTTTTTGCCCAGGCGGTGAATTCTTCCTATGGAATTTTCAGATACTATAACACCCGGCTTGGTTAAAATATAATCAACCTTATAACAATAAGGGGTATTAACATCTACTTGCGGGGGAATATTTTTGGTTAACATAACTTGAGCCTTTTTAACCAAACCTACGTTTATATATTTATCATCCAAAAGAATACTGACAGGAGAACCATCCTCTAATACCGTACTTACCCCTTTATTAACAGGAAGAAACAAGCTTTGAATTTGAGGAGGAGTTATTTCTATGAACTTTTCCCCAATTATTCCGGATTGTTGTATTGAAATAGTAGAGGCATTGGGGACTGAAATTGAAGGCTCCGTAATTACAAATCTAACCCTAACAAAACTTGAAACAGGATTAATTACAGGAATAATTTCATCAATCTGTCCAATTCTAATTCCCATCATCTGCACTGCAGAACCTTGTCTTAACCCATCAACATCCTTGAATTTCACTTCAATTCTTTCGCCTACGGAAATTGATCTGCCTTTTAGCCACAGTATGCAAAAAACAAACAACACAACCGATATTAACGTTAAAATTCCGACTTTAACCGCAGGAGAGATTTTCATAAAACAATAATAAGTTTTAATTAACTAATCATTAGTATACCTGAAACTGTTATTTATAATGTAACATCCATTCGGTTTAAATTAGAAGTTAATCAGCCTCCTTTTCTAAAGGTTTTATTTATGTCTTAATAAAAACATTACTAATGCTTAATATTTTCAAATTAATCAAATAATGTTTAATATTTTCAAAAAAAATAAAACAGAAGAAACAATCCCTGCGAGCAATTTTTTAGGACTAAAAGATGCCCTTGCCAAAACCAAAGAGTCCTTAATTGACAGCATATCTTCGTTGGCGCTGGGGAAGAGTGATGTTGACGATGACTTGCTTGATGAGCTTGAAGAAACCTTTATAAAGGCAGACCTTGGTATCTATACCGCTGAAAAAATAGTTAAAGAGATTAAAGAATCCAAGCTCAAAACCAATGAAATAAATCATTTCATGAAAGACAAATTCCTTAGCATCATTAAAAAAGCAGGACCAAACAACCTGAACATAAAAGAAAACCAACTTAACATCTATCTTATAACAGGTGTTAACGGGGCAGGAAAAACAACACTTATAGGAAAGTTAGCTTATAGCTTTAGACAAGAAGGAAAAAAAGTTATTATTGCCGCAGGGGACACATTCAGAGCAGCAGCAGAAGATCAACTTGAGATTTGGGCAAACAGAGCAGGCGTAAAAATAGTCAGAAAAGACGGAGCTGACCCTGCATCAGTAGTTTATGACAGCATTAAAGAGGCTAAGGAAAATAACGCTGATGTTCTTATAATTGATACTGCAGGCAGGCTTCAGAATAAAATAAACCTTATGGAAGAGTTGAAAAAAATTAAAAAAGTTATTGATAAAGAAGCAGAAGGACTGCTTGCAGAATCTATGCTTGTACTCGACGCTTCAACGGGACAAAACGGATTAAAACAGGCGGAAGTATTTGAAGAAGCAGTTCAATTGACATCTATAGGGCTGACAAAACTGGACGGAAGTTCAAAAGGCGGAATAATAATATCAATAGCCGACAAGATGAACCTTCCCGTTAAATTAATAGGTATTGGAGAAGGAATAGAAGATTTAAAAGATTTTAAACCGGATGACTTTATTGAAGCTATTTTTAACTCTAAATGAAATCCAAATAGGTAGGAAAGCAAAATGTTTGAAAGTCTTTCAGAAAAACTCCAATTAATAATTAGAAATACGGCAGGGCAATCAAAGCTAAACGAAGACAATATAAATGATGCGCTTAGAGAAGTTCGTAAAGCTCTTTTGGAAGCGGACGTCAGTCTTAAAGTTGTTAAATCGTTTATCTCTAACATAAAAGACAGAGCAGTCGGAGAAGAAGTTTTAAAAAGCCTAACTCCCGGGCAGCAATTGGTGAAAATCGTTCACGAAGAACTTACTAAACTTATGGGCGGAGAAAACAAAGCACTGTCCACAGAAGGTAAACCAAATTTAATAATGCTTCTCGGCTTGCAGGGATCGGGGAAAACCACATCAGCAGCTAAACTGGCAATAAATCTTCGAAAAAACGGACGAAATCCGTTGATGATTGCAGCTGATGTATACAGACCGGCTGCAATAAATCAACTCCAATCACTTGGAAAACAAATAGGAGTTTCTGTTTTTACCATAGAGAATTCATCAGATGTAAGAGCTATTGTAACAGCAGGCATAGAATACGCCAAAAGTAACGGTTTTAACTCTGTTTTGATTGATACTGCAGGAAGACTCGAAATAAACACAGAACTTATGGCAGAACTGGTTATTTTAGACAGACTGTTTAACCCTGCTGAAAAGCTTCTTGTAATTGATTCAATGACAGGACAAGCTGCTGTTAACGTTGCTCAATCTTTTAACGAGCACTTGGATATTACCGGTATTATATTGACAAAACTTGACGGTGATGCAAGAGGCGGTGCAGCTTTAAGCGTTACACATATAACGGGTAAACCTGTTAAATTTATCGGTACCGGCGAAAAACTGGATACTTTGGAGCCGTTTTATCCCGACAGAATGGCACAAAGAATTCTTGGGATGGGCGATATTCTTAGCCTTATAGAAAGAGCACAAGAAAATTTCGATTTAGAATCCGCTAAAGAACTTGAAAAAAAGATGAGAACAAAAGAATTTTCTCTTGAGGACTTTCTGAAAGTTCAAAAACAGATGAAAATGTTTGGTTCAATTGACCAAATTCTTGGGATGCTTCCGATTCCCGGACTATCTAAAAAAGACCGCGAACAGGTTGCAGATCTTGGTGAAAAACAAATGAAAAAAATCGAATCAATTATAAACAGCATGACGATTAAGGAAAGAAAAACACCCGAAATTATTAATCAAAGCAGAAAACTGAGGATATCAAAAGGCAGTGGCAATTCTGTCGAGGAAGTAATCAGATTCTTAAAAGAATTTGACAACATGCGCAAAATGATGAAAAAAATGGCGGATATGACAAAAAATATGCGCAAAGGTCCAGGAATGATGAAACTCCCGCCAGGCATGCAAAACAGATTCCCTCGATTTTAGTTTTTAGCGGCTAATTTTCAAAATCATTTTCATCATACAAAACCTGCATTCGTGTATAATTATCTGGTATAAGGAAATACGTCAGGGGCTGGAATGACCATAATTTCATCAGAAGATAAATACCAACATGAAAAGGCTGATAGAACTAATATTTCAAGCAAGCTTACCGATTTTGACAAACAGTTTGAAAATACGGTAAGGCCGCAAAACTTTGATGAATATATAGGACAAAGCCTACTTAAAGAAACACTGAATATAAGCATTTCTGCTGCCTGTACAAGACAGGAGCCTCTTGATCACCTACTTTTATATGGTCCGCCCGGACTTGGAAAAACCACACTGGCAGGAATTATTGCCAATGAAATGAAGGTTAAAATAAGAATTACCTCAGCCCCGTCTCTGGAGCGCCCCAGAGATATTGTCGGAATTCTTATGACATTACAAAAAGGAGAAGTCCTGTTCATTGATGAAATTCACAGGCTGAATAAAGTAGCGGAAGAAATTCTTTATCCCGCTATGGAGGATTTTTCAATAGATAAAACCATCGGAAAGGGGCAAACAGCAAAAACTTTCCGCGTACCAATACCTAAATTTACTCTCATAGGTGCAACTACCAAAGCAGGCGATTTATCAAGTCCTCTGCGCGACAGATTTGGCATAACATACAGGATGGAATTTTATACTATTGATGACCTTTCTCTAATTGTAAAAAGAACGGCAAAGATTTTGAATGTTGAAATCACTGAGGATGGAGCTAAGGCAATTGCTGACAGATCACGGGGAACACCCAGAATAGCAAACAGATTATTAAAAAGAGCAAGAGATTTTGCCTGTGTAAAATCTGACGGCGTAGTTACCGCCGAAACGTCGGTTAAGGCAATGGAGCTTTTTAATGTTGACAGCTACGGACTCGATACAACTGACAGAAATCTGCTCAAGCTGATTATTGAAAAATATAACGGAGGTCCTGTCGGAATAGAAACAATTTCTGCAGCTTTAGGAGAAGACGCAAGGACCATAGAAGATATCTATGAACCGTTCCTTCTTCAATCAGGATTGATTGCAAGAACCCCAAAAGGAAGAAAAGTCTCTCCCGCAGGTTATAAACACATGGGATATGAGACTTTTCCGGATCAACAAAGTTTATTCTAATTGTTTAGCGTTTTTGCTTTCAGATTTCTTAAAAGTTAATCCTGTCTGTTATCAAAATTTCTTAAGGATAGAATTATAATTAACAGATTAATACTCAGAGGTTTAAATGAAAAAAATATCTTTATTGATGGTTTTAATGATTATTGCACTGTTTTTATACAACTCACAAAAAAGCTTCTCACAATCTTCAAATGATGGAACAGCTTACGGAAAAGTCATAAAAATAGTCGGCGAAAAAAGCAATACTGAGTTACAACGGACAATGGGCGGCAACCAAACAATCCAAACCGTAATAGTAAAAATAACAAGCGGAAAGCTTCAGGGACGAAATGTCAAAATTGAAAATCAGCTCACTTCAAATCCTATTTATGACATCAGAGTAAAAAAAGGTGACAATGTTGTCTTAACCATAGACAAAAATCAAGAAAATTATGATTATTACATATCTGACATACAAAGATTTCCTTTGGCGCTTATCCTGTCAGGATTGTCTCTTTTTATTCTTATCTTATTTTTAGGTATCAAGGGCATTAAGTTAGTCTTTTCGTTGGTTCTATCATTTTTGTTACTTTATTTTTTCTCAATAAAAGTCTTTCTACAAGATTTACCGCTTATTTTAACTTATTTTGCAGTAATTCTGTCAGTACTTTTAATTTTTGCATTTACGACAGGTTTAACCCTTAAAACATTGAAGTCAGCTCTGTCTACTATAATATCTCTAATATTCGAGGGGTTTTTGCTTATAATAATTTTCAAAATTGCCAATATATCGGGCAACTGGAATGAAACAGGATCCGAGCTTTATTCCAGAGCCGCAAATCTTGATATGTTTCACTTGACCATATTTGCATTTTTAATTGTCTCAACAGGCATTCTAATGGATATCAGCTCTTCCGTAACAACCGGCATAAATGAATTACGGCAAAACAAAAAAGAAAATTCATACTTCTTACTTTTAAGAGAAAGTTTTGAAATAACAAAAGAAAAACTCGGAGCAAGAATAAACACCCTGTTTTTCTTCTTCTTAGGCATTAATCTTCCAATGTTGATCCTTCTCAACAACGTAGCGTTTATGAAAGTTATTAATTTCCAATCATTATTTTTGGCTTTGGGAACTTTTCTGTCAGCATTAATAACAGTCATCTTTTGTGCTTTTATTTCCTGTATCTTAGGAAGCATTACACTAGGAAAGATTACCAACAAGGCTGAACAAAGTTAAGCGGCTGTAAAACAGTATTAACTGGACAAAAAGTTTTGACAGCTTACAATCGGAATAGAAGAATGAAATTAAAAACAAAATGACTGAATTAAAAAGAACCCCGCTTTATCAAGAACATCTAAAGTTGGGAGCTAAAATGGTTCCTTTTGCAGGATGGGAACTTCCATTGCAGTATACGGGCATCATTGATGAACACATGACAGTCAGAAATAAGGTAGGACTGTTTGATGTCTCACATATGGGTGAATTTTTCATTCACGGAGACAAAGCCCCTGAATTACTGCAAAGCCTTATTCCGCAGGATATTACAAAATTAAAAACCGAAAAGGCTCTTTATTCTCAGCTGCTCAACACAAAAGGCGGAATTGTTGACGATTTAATCATTTATCGATTGCCGGACAAGAACAATAAACCTTATTTCCTTCTTATTGTAAATGCATCCAGGATTGAGAATGATTATAACTTTATAAAATCATATAATCAGAACAGTAAGAGTGTTGAAATAAAAGATGTATCGGACATTTATTCTCTTTTGGCAGTTCAAGGACCTTTTTCTAAAGAATTAATAAATGATTTAGGTATAAATAAAGACCTTCAACCCAAGAGATTTGCAATAAAAGAAGTAAACGCCGGCGGGATTAATATCTTAATTTCAGGAACAGGCTATACCGGCGAAGACGGATTTGAAATTCTTGTCAAGAACGAAGAAGCAGTGACCTTATGGAATAATATCTTGCAAAAAGGTCAAAAATACGGACTAAAGCCTATTGGACTCGGGGCAAGAGATACTTTAAGACTGGAAGCATCACTTCTTTTATACGGACAAGATATGAATGAAGAAACTACATGTATAGAAGCAGGTCTTGACTGGTCAGTTTCCAAGGATAAAAAAGAAAATTACCTTGGTAAAGATATTACATTTTTACAGCTGCAAACTCAAAATTTTGCTAAAAAACTTGTCGGCTTTAAAATGCTGGATAATTCAATTCCAAGGCATGAATGCGGTCTTTACAAAAACAATCAAACAATCGGTATAACCACCAGTGGCGGAATTGGTCCTTTTATAAAAAGCAATATAGGTCTCGGTTATGTTGAAAATAAATTCTGCAGGGAGGGTGAATTAATAGAAGTTAAAATTAGAGACAAATTTCATCCTGCGCAGATAGTCAAAATGCCTTTTTATAGTAAAAATGAAAGGAATTAAGTTTATGTCAGAGAAATTATTAAATATTTACTGCTCAAAAAGCCATGAATATGTTCTGTTGGATAACAATACAGCTAAAATAGGCATTACGGAACATGCTGTTGAACAATTGGGAGACATTGTATTTGTTGAGCTTCCTGAAACAGGTACAATACTAAAAACAGGGGAAATATTCGGAACAATAGAATCCGTAAAAGCAGCATCAGAGCTCTATATGCCAATCGGAGGAAAAGTCACGGCAGTTAACGAAAAGCTGGAAACCTCTCCTGAGCTTGTAAATGCCGAGCCTTATAAAGGCGGATGGCTGATTGAAATAACGGATTTTAATTCCTCTGATTTAAAAAATCTCATGAATAATGAAGAATACTTAAAATACATAGCAGAATAAGCTAAGGAAAACCTAAATTGAACAGCTATCTTCCCCATACAGACGAAACAAGAAAAGAAATGCTCAAAGATATAGGACTCTCTTCCGTTGAAGAGCTTTTTAATCAAATCTCCTCAGACATTAAGATTAAAGGCAAAATAAGCCTCCCGGAAGGATTAAGCGAACTTGAAGTTCAAAAAGAACTGTATAAACTTTCAGAAAGAAATATAAGCTCAAAAGGTTACATTTCTTTTCTCGGCGGGGGAGTTTATAACAGATTTATCCCGTCTTGTATTGACTTTATTTCACAGCGTTCCGAATTTCTTACGCCTTATACTCCTTATCAACCGGAAGTCAGCCAGGGAACACTGCAGACAATCTATGAATACCAATCGCTTATATGCAATCTGACAGGCATGGATGTTTCAAATGCAGGAGTTTATGACGGAGCCGTTGCTTGCGCAGAAGCAATTCTGATGGCAGCAAGAATAACCAAAAAGACCAAAATACTTGTATCATCAGCCTTAAACCCTGATTACAAGGAAGTTATCAAGACTTATATGCACGCAGAAAACCTATCCCTTGACTTCATCTCAATAAAAGACGGAATTACAAATTTAACGGAATTAAAAAATAAAGCTAAAGATTCAGCTTGCGTATTGTTACAAATGCCCAATTATTTAGGTTGTCCGGAAGACGTTTTTGCAGTCTCGGAAATTTGTAAAGAAACCGGAGCCAAATTCATAGTTTGTGCGGATATTATTTCACTTGGAATCCTTAACGCTCCTTCCGCCTACAGTGCCGACATTGCAGTCGGCGATATTCAACAGCTCGGCACGAGTATGTCCCTGGGCGGACCTCACTGCGGATTTATTGCATGTAAACAAGAGTATCTCAGGCAAATGCCCGGCAGAATAGTAGGAATGACAGTGAACAAAGACGGCGAAAGAGCGTTCACATTAACTCTTCAGTCAAGAGAACAGCATATAAGAAGAGAAAAGGCCACAAGCAACATTTGCTCAAATCAAGCCCTGATAGCGCTTCGTGCTGCTATTTATTTATCTGTAACAGGACCTAAAGGCTTAAAACAAATAAACGAAATTTCCTGCCAAAGAGCAAGATTTTTAGCTGATAGTATTAAAAAAATTGACGGTTTTGACTTGATTTCTGAAAGTTTTTTAAATGAGTTTGCGATAAAGATTGATAAAAGAATAAATGTTCAATATCTTTTGAACGAAATGAAAAAAGAAAAAATCCTTGCAGGGATTGATTTAAGCAAAAAATTTGATGAATTTGATAATTGCTTATTAGTATGTGTAACCGAAATGAATGAAACAAAAGATTTAGAAAGGTTTATAAGTATTTTAAAAACCTGTTCCGAGAAATTGAAAGTAAAAATATGACAAAAACAATTTTTGAAAAAAGCAAAGAAGGAAGAACGGGGATAAAACTCCCACCTGTCGGTATAAAAGAAAAGAGCTGGAAAACTTCAATTCCTTCCAATTTACTTAGGAAAGAAGCAATAGCTTTACCGCAGCTGACTGAACTTGATGTTGTTCGGCACTTCGTTGCTCTTTCTCAAAAAAATTATTGCCTGGATGCTAATTTCTATCCGCTTGGTTCATGCACAATGAAATACAATCCCAAAATCGAGGAGTTTTGTGCGAATTTACCGGGCTTTACGGATATACATCCGGAACAGAATGAAGCAGATATTCAAGGCGCATTGGAATTGATGTATAAACTTGGGGAAGCTCTAAAATCAATAACCGGAATGGATGCAGTGTCTCTTCAACCTGCTGCCGGTGCTCACGGTGAATTTGCCGGCATGTTAATTGCCAAAAAGTATTTTGAGACGAAACAAGAAAAACGAAATAAAGTAATTATTCCGGACTCTGCCCATGGAACAAATCCGGCAAGTGCAAAAATGTGTGGCTTTGATGTCATTGAAGTTAAATCCGGACCTGACGGCATACTGGAAATTTCTGCCGTAGAAAAACTTTTAGATGAAACCGTTGCGGTAATTATGATGACAAACCCCAATACACTGGGTTTGTTTGAAGAAAATATTAAAGAAATTTCGGAATTAGCCCATAAAAACGGATCACTTATGTATTATGACGGAGCAAATCTTAATGCAATCATGGGTATCACAAACCCGGCTGTAATGGGTTTCGACATAATGCACATTAATCTTCATAAAACATTCGGTACTCCGCATGGTGGCGGCGGTCCGGGGGCGGGTCCCGTGCTTGTAACCGGAAAGCTCGAAGAGTTTCTTCCCATCCCCGCTGTTCGATTTGAAAATAATAATTATTACTTGGACTGCACTGCTAAAAATACAATAGGGAAGGTAAAAGCTTTTTACGGTAATTTCGGTATTTTTGTAAGAGCTTATGCATACATACTTAGTTTAGGCAAGGATGGAATTAAAAGCACAAGCATAGATGCCGTGCTTAATGCAAATTACTTAAAAGAAAAGCTAAAGACCTTATTGTATCTGCCTTACGATAAACCCTGCATGCATGAATTTGTTCTGTCTTTGGAAGACAAGAAACAACTCGGCATAAATACTCTTGCAGTTGCCAAAAGAATTATAGACTTTGGCATTCATCCTCCAACGATATATTTTCCGCTAATAGTACACGAAGCTCTTATGATAGAACCGACTGAAACAGAAAACAAAGAAACCCTTGACGAGTTTATAAATGTTTTACAACAGATAAAAAATGAAATATTAACCAACCCGGAAATTCTTTTAAACACACCCTCTAAAGCTGGTTTATCAAGAGTTGACGAAACTCTTGCCGCAAGACAGCTCAATTTGAGATGGAAAGAATAAAAGAGCCCTTCCATAAATTACATTAAGAAATGTAACAATTTTTTATTTTTTAATGAAACGTTTCGGTAAGATGACCGTTATATAAGTCTTTTATACGTAATCCATAATTATGCACATAAAAATCACATTAATAAAAAAGCTAAAACATTTTCTCCATCGGTTTTTTTCTTATGCAGGCATGAAAAATAGTAAATATATCTTATTGTAAAAGTATTCAAATCATGGGATAAAGTGTTATAATTGATGAGTTAAAATTAAATCTTAAAAAATAATAAAGTTGGAGGTGAACTTTCACATATATCAATTTTGTTATTCAGCAAGAGAAAATGCTACTCAGCATTGGTTTATAGAGAGTATAAGACAGGAGTTGACACTATGATTTCAAAAAAAGTGACACCTTTACTGCTCGCAGCAAGTGTTCTGGCATGCGGCTTTACCGGTGCTTTTATTAGCAACCAGTCTGCCAGCGCTATTACTCGCGTTGATGAATTATCAGATGTTCATCAAAAAGTTTGGGCTTACACTGCCTTAAAAAACCTTGTAGAAAAGTATGATGTTATTGAAGGCTACCCTGACAAGACATTCCGCGGCGCCAAGTATGCTAACCGCTATGAATTGGCAGCAGCTTTAAATGCCGTAATGAAAGCAATAGGTAAAGACATTGCAAGACTCGGCGCAGAAAAAGCTGACAAAAAAGACCTTGCGACTGTTGCAAGACTTCAGCAGGAATTTGCTAATGAACTCACAGCTCTTAAAGCAAGAACAGACGCTTTAGAAGCAAGAGCAACAAAAATTGAAGCTAAGAATGACGAGCAGGACAACAGACTTGATCTTCTCGAAAAATTGAAGATTACAGGCGATGTTAGCTTCGGTGGTTACTCTGATATCTCAGGTAACCCCGATAACAGCTTTACTGATGGTATAAGCGCAGTCGGAAGAACAAGACTTAATTTTGCTTACCAGTTGGTTGAAGATAAAGAAGACAGCTTTGTAGGTGAAGGAACTATTAACACTCGTTTAGTAGCTGCTTTCGGAAGAAGCGGACCACTAAGTACAGATCAAGGAAGATTCTCTAGCCCGAGCGCTATTGCGTATGAAGAAAGCTATTATAACGAAGGTTTATTCCAACAAAAATCTGATTTTAACGAATTTTCAGATAGCAACAGCGTTGACTTAAGAGCAAATGCCTATGTAGATTCAGCATATTATGAACAAAAATTCAAATTAATGGGCGAAGATGAATGGAAAACCGATGTAAAAGTCATAGCCGGTTTACTTCCTTGGAGAGATATTTTCTTTAAGAGCCCGTATCAAGGCAATGAAAATACACAATTTCAAAACACTTCATTCCTAAATAATCCAGCACTTATTCCAAGTACTGGTTCACCAAGATTAGCTCTTCAATTTGAGCAAGGTCTTGGGAAGCATGCGGATTTGAAATTAAAAACCGATATGGCAGCAGTAGATGTAAGTAATGTTACAGATTTTATTTCCTTCACAACAGAAGCTGATTTAGGCTACAACCTCGGCTTCTTGGGAGGAGGAGAAGGAAGTCTGCTTGACTTAGACGGTAACCTATTCGGTGGCTATTATTTCCTTCATGCCAATGAAGAAGAGGCAGATGGAACAGTCAACGGTTTTTATGTTGGTTTGAATCAGGAACTTTACAAAGGTATCGGTATATTTACAAACTTTGCTCTTAATCAGGCTGGTGATGATGCAATCGTACATGGTTCATCACAATACGGAGCAAGTGATATCTTTTTCTATACCGGTGATGAATATGCAGTGAAACAAGCTTGGACATTTGGTGCACAAGTACCCGTTCAAGCTCTTCCAAGTTTCTTGACATTTGGCAAGAGACAAAACGATATCATGGGTATAGCATACTCACACATTTGGCCTAACCACATCGCTGGTAGCGATGCAAGTAGCGCAGGTTTTGTAAAACCTGAGAGAGTACTGGAAATGTACTATAATGCAAAACTTACAGACAGAATATCAATCATACCAAGTATGCAGTTGATATTTGACAGACTTGGAAACGAAAAGAATGATACAAATATCGTTCTTGGACTTAGATCAAGCTTCTGCTTCTAGTCTGTAAAAACAGTAAAACTAAAGAGCCCCGCAGTTATGCGGGGCTCTTTAACTATATAATAATCATTAATAAAGACTGCTTATTGCTTTCAGTATAATTTCACGGGGAATATCATCTTTAATACTCACCTTGCCCTTCGCAACAGGCATAACAAGCCTTATCTTGCCGTCTTTAACCTTCTTATCCACAGACATCGCATCTAAAACAGCAGCTTTATCAATTATTGAAGAGATCTGGTAATTTAGCCCAAAATCTTCGAGCAGGCCAATAGCTTTTTCATAATATCCTTTCTCAATCATACCGATTTCTAATGCTATTTTAAAAACGCCTCTCATTCCGATTGCAACAGCCTGCCCATGATTTATATCCCGGTAGTTTGAGCATTTTTCTATTCCATGACCTATTGTGTGACCAAAATTCAATATAGCTCTTAGTCCGGCTTCTTTTTCATCCTGATTTACCACGGAAGCCTTTAGCTTACAACAGTAGACAATGAGTTTTTGCATAACAGAACTGTCTAATTGAAAGATTTTTTCTTTATTTACTTCCAGAAACCCTATGAAATTCATCTCTTTTTCTTTAAGCCCGCAGGATTTTTCAATAAAAGCATACTTTATAACTTCAGCAAGTCCCGTTTTTAACTCCTCAATAGGCAAAGTTTTTAAAGTCTCTATATCTGACAAAACCAGACAAGGCTGATAAAAAGCGCCTATTAAGTTTTTCCCTAATTTATGATTAATTCCGGTTTTCCCACCTACGGAAGAATCTACCTGCGCCAAAAGCGTTGTTGGAATTTGAACAAAATTTACCCCTCTTAAGTACGCGGATGCCGCAAAACCTGTTACATCACCTATAACGCCGCCTCCAAGGGCAATCATTGCATCTTTTCTTTCAAGCTTATATTCAATAGCTTTTTGCCAAATTTTCTCCAAGGATTCTATGTTTTTATATTGCTCTCCGTCTTCCAGAATAACAAATTCAAAATTAATACCGGCATCTTTTAATGAAAGTTTTAATTTATCAGCAAATAAAGAATTAACTGTCGTATTAGTCAAAACAAGCACTTTTTTGGCATTCGTTTTTTCTTTTATAAAACAGCCTGTTTTTGCAATCAGGTTTTCTCCGATTACTATTTCATAATTCTTTTCCTGAACGGGAATTTTTATTTCAACAATTTCATTTTTCATAATTTTTTATTTTCTGAATTATTTCTTGTGCTACATCATTATAATCTTTATTATTTGTATCTATAACAAAATGGGCTTTGAGATAAAACTCTTCACGCTGTTTCAGCAAATTTTTGAGCGTTTCTAAAGGTTTGTTGTTTTTGAGCAAGGGTCTGTCGATTTCGTTTTTTATTCTTTCAAAAAGCACTTCAGGACTTGCACTTAAATAAATCAATATGCCGTTTTTTTTAAGATTTTGAATATTTTTCTCTCTCCTTACTGCCCCACCGCCTGTTGAAATGACAAGCCCGCTTTTTGCGGATATATCTGCAATAATTTCTTCTTCAAGATTTCTGAAATATTCTTCTCCGAACTTTGCAAAAATCTCGTTTATTGTTATTCCTGCCTTATTTTCAATGAGCTTATCAGAATCAACAAAGGTCTTATTAAGATTTTTTGCAAGAATTTTTCCGACAGTTGTTTTCCCTGCACCCATTAGCCCTATTAAAATAATGTTTTCAGCCATTTTTACCTTTTTTGATAAAGATTGCGATAGTGTTCAAAATTTGTCCTTGTTTCTTCAATACTGTCACCGCCGAATTTTTCCAGAAAAGCTCCGAGAAGGACTATGTTTATCATTGATTCGGCAACAACGCCGGCAGAAGGAACGGCACAGACGTCAGATCTTTCATAATGAGCGACATGTTCTTTGCCGCTTTCAAGATCAATTGACCGCAAAGGTTTTTTCAAAGTAGGTATCGGTTTCATGACGCCTTTAACAACTATCGGATTTCCGTTTGAAACCCCGCCCTCAATTCCTCCGGAGTGATTAGTTTTCCTTTTATATTCAGCCGATTCAGCATCCTTTGGAAGTATTTCATCATGCATCTTTGAGCCCGGTGTTTCGCTTGATGCTTTGCCTAAACCGATGCTGACGGTTTTTATCCCGGGGATACTCATGACAGCTTGTGCAATTAATCCGTCCAACCTTTTGTCCCAATGAACATAACTTCCCAATCCTACCGGAACGCCCAATGAAATTACTTCAAAAATTCCGCCCAAAGTATCACCGGCTTCGCCTGCTTTATTTATAGCTTCTCTCATGGCAATAGATACAGAATAATCGGCGCATCTAACCTCTGATTTTTCAGCAAATTCTCTTACAATGTTATAGTTTTCAGGCAATGAATCCGGATTTACACTAACATTCGCAATTTTAACAACATGACTGAATGTTTCAATGTCAAAGTTCTTTAAAATATTACCCGCCAAAGCTCCTACTGCTGTTCTTATGGCGGTTTCTCTCGCACTTGAGCGTTCGAGAATATTTCTTACATCCTGATGATTATATTTTAAAGCTCCCGGCAAATCAGCATGCCCCGGCCGCACATGAGTTATTTTTCTTTGCTGAACAGCTTCTAAGACATTTGGGTTGTTCATATCAACGGGAAGAGTTGACATAGAAACCTGCCAGTTTTCCCAGTCCTTATTTTCGATAACAAGGGATATAGGCGCGCCTGTTGTAATTCCAAACCTGACGCCTGAGTTGATAACGGCTTTGTCATTTTCAATTTTCATTCTTTCGCCGCGGCCGTAACCCTTTTGTCTTCTTGAGAGCTGTAAATTAATATCATCAATATCAAGACTAAATCCGGACGGAATACCTTCAATAATTGCAGTCAGGCATTTCCCGTGGGACTCTCCCGCAGTAAGAAATCTAAGCACCATAAAATAAACTTTCTCTATAAATTAATCTTATTATATATTAATTTTCTGTTTAATAAAAAAGGGAACCTGTTGCTTGGTTCCCTTGAAATTTATCATTCTTTTACCTAATTCTTTAATTTTCTTTTAAAGCCGTTTTAACTTCTTTTTTATAAATTTCAACGTACGGCTGAAGAACTTCAGGAAGTACATCCGGATGAGCTTCGCCTTTGGAGCTTCTAAGAAGCATGCCGGTATAAATTGTAGTTAAATAGTTAAGCTCTACAAATTCTGCAATAGATTCCGGAGAAAAATCTTTCATTTCCTCATGCATAACCGGATGTTGTTTTGAATATGCTTTTAATACACCGGTATTTGTGGCGTTATAAGGCTTATATTTTGGACTTCTGTCATTTGCCATGGTAACAATGTTGTAGCAGGAGTTTTTATTAGCCGGATCAAGATCGCTTTCCGTTGCATAATGAAGGAAGCCGGGTCCCACGTAATCGACAGACTTACATTGAGCCTTAAGGGATTCGCTTGTCAATTGATAATTCCACAACAAGGACCCTCTAAATCTGTCTGCAAAGTAATAATTGCGGATATTCGGCTTACCGCTGTTAATTTGCTCAACGTTGAACATAGCTTTCTGTGCGGCAAGGTTATTTTCGATATCATCGCTTAAGAATTTCTGCTGAGCCTTCAGAGAAGCCTCAAGCATTTTTTTCATGTCTTCCTTTTTCAAGCCGCAGTATGCAAGGGCGACAAGTACATGGTCGTCAAATGCGCCGAATCTGCCGCCGCAGTCATCGTGAATAATACCTGACAAGTATTTTTTCTCATTAATATTTTTTCTAAGTGTACTGCTCTTGTCACTCTTGTCAGAAATTCCTATGAAATGTTTTCTGACTTCTTCTTTTGCTTCAGCTTCTATATTCTTGTCGGAGAGCCCAAGAAGATGCTTAATTTTTGAACCGATGCCATTTTCTTTTGCAATTTTATTCGCGAAGTATTTAATATATTCTTTTTCAACGTAATTATACCCTTCACTCGGCTCAAGGGTAGTACCGGACTTAGATACAACCATAATATTGGTATCTTCCGGCTTTCCTAATCTGTCAAGGAAAGTTTTCATGCCATCAGGGTCAATACAAGCAAGGTAACTAATTTTGTTTTCCAAGCCGTACAAAGAAAGAAGGTTTTCAACGGTATGTTGAGAACCGCCTATACCAATGATTCCCAGTTTGCCTTGGCCGCCTTGTTTTTTGACGGTTTCGGCAATGTTATAAATTTCATCAATTCTCTTTAACTGATCAACCTGTAATAAATCAATGCCCTTATTGGAAAGTTCTTCTGTTTGCAAAGCTCCTATCCAGTTTAAAAACTGTCCTTCTTTGCCGACTCTTCCTTTTAAATCTTCAATGTCTTTCTTTAAAAAATCGCCGTATTTTTCGCTTAATGTCTTAATATCCGGGCAATTCAAAAAGGTAACTTTAATATTGCTGTCGGAACTTTCAACACTGCCGCTTCCGAAATGAACATTGCTGAGATATGCTCTTTGAGTTGTAAAAGGCACGGAAGCTAAAACCGAATGATTATTGGCAACCTGATTTACGTTACTACCGTTCAACTTAACTGCAAGTTGATTCTTTTGATTCTGTAGGACAAAAACATTTGCACTGCTGACTTTATTAATCATGTTTTTCCTCTTTCAAATAACTGCACTATTACTAAATACATGAAGTAAAAACATGAAAATAATTGCTAGCAGGAATTTCTATTATTAACAAAAATTAACAACTAAACTGTTTGATTTTTCTCTTCAAAAACCTGCCGCAAAATTCCGTTGATGAAACTGTAACTTTCATCCGTGCCGTATTTTTTCGCAAGTTCAACCGCTTCGTCAATTGTTACGCTTGAGGGAATATCCTTAAAGAATAATAATTCGGTTACGGCTATCCTTAAAATATCTCTATCTATTCTAACCATCCTGTCTATATTCCAACCATCAGAATAGTTATTGATTTTGTTGTCAATTTCTTCTTTATTAGCCAGAAAACACTTTACTAGCCTGATACAATAAGCTTTGACAGCGTCTTTGTTTGCCAGGGCGTAAGTTTCTGATATATCTAATGCAAATAAAGTCTTTTCAGCAACTTCTATTAAACAATCAATTTTCTCTTTCATATCAGAGGTTAAGGGCAACTCCACAGGCATAATGGATGAACCTATAGGCTTATCCAAGTTATCTTTATGCTCAATTTCATAATTCTGAATATATTCTTTTATATCAAAAAGCTTATCAACAGCCAACTTTAATTCATTTTCAGATTCACTGACAATTGCCCTGATTGAAAATAAAATTATATCCTCAACAGTTTTATCTTCAAGTTCTTTAATATTTTTTATCAGCTGATAAAAAGTTAATAGTACAAGCTCTCTTGCGGATGTGCGTGCTTTCATGATATTGCCTTACCTGTCTCTTATCTAATTATGAAACTGTTTTTATTAAGACACAAAGATGTTTTTTTTAAAACGATTACAATAAACAACAAATACAATTTTATTGTTGCATCTTTGATAAAATGGAAATGGTGACGAATAGTTATAAAGCTCATTTTTTGAATTCATCAACAATCCCAAAATATTTACAGATAATAGCTAAGTTAGAGGTATTTTAATGAAGTATTTGTTTTCCATTTTTATTTGTCTGGCTTGTTTAATGAATATAAAACCCGCAAAGGCAGAGAACTGGGCTGAGTTTGATTACTTTTTCGGTCCTTCCGAAATAAATACCGACAGTATAACATTTGGCAGTGACGGATATTATTACTTTTCAATAAGAGATTCATATGATGACGGCGTCAAATATGAATATTCAGATATGGCTTTAAGCTGCACTACAAAGAAGTTATACTACAAGGACATAAAAACCGGGAAATATCTACCGGATAGCTCTGATGATGTATATGTAGACGGACTGGTAAAGATTGTTTGTAAGGACCGTTCTTAAATTTTAATTACTTTGCCTAAAAATTTTCATTAAATCTTATTTTTATAAAAAACCGCTTCGGCAGGTCTGCATGAGCAGGTGTAAACCTAATGGTCGATTTTATCCCTTACATCTTATGGTCGATGAATACAGACACGTTTGGAGTTAATCTGATTAAAAGACAAGCCTGTAAATTAATATAGCGTTGGGAGAATAGGGGTATATGAAAAAAGTTCACAAAATGAGAAGATTCTTTAATAAAATTTTTCTATTAAGTTTTATAACTGTATTTTCACTTTCTAATAATACTTTTGCGCAGGAAGGGAGTGCACTTTTATCCGGTATAGAAATTAATCCTTCAAATAATAATTCTTATCAAATCGTTTTAAAATCAGATAAAAAGGTACCTTTTACGAAAATTGTTACTGCGGATGACAAAATAGTCCTTGAACTTAATGGAATTAAAACAGAAGGAAGTGTCGAAACAAACTATAATAATGCTGCAAATATAGACCATGTTATTGTTCATCCGACAGGAAACGGCAATTTAAGAATTTTTATTCAAGGAAATAATGTTTCTGCCGGCAAAATTCTTTTTGAAAACCAACCGGGAGCCCTGGGCTTTCTTAGTAACCCTGTGCCGTCAATTCAGGGACAAATTCCCGAACAGGAAACCGCAACCGAAAATGCATCAGAAAGTATAAATAATATGCCAGCGCAGACGCAAACTCAGGTATTAAACGAAAATGATTCTTTTCAAGATACTCAGGAAGAAGAAACAATAGTATTAGACAAACCCGTTAACAGTTATACTCAAAACAGGCTTCAATCCAGCGTCTTAGAAGAAGAATCAGACACTTCTCCAGCCGAAGCAAATTCTGTCATTTCTTCTTTTAAAAATGTTCTTGGCAAAACAGGTATTGATTGGCTTTTAAAATTAGGCATTATGGTCCTGCTTGTTATAGCCGGCATTAAACTTCTTAACCCTAAACGAGACATTCGAATTGACTTATCTGCAGAAACCAGAAACAGAGATATCAATTTGCTGAATTCTTTAAACAAAGACGTTTTATTAAGAAATACAAACAATATGCCTTCCTTAAAAGTAGGATCGGCTTTAAAAGCTCCGGGTAAAACATTATCAAACTATGGATTAAAAGAATACCAGAACAGTCAAGTCTCGCCCTTCAAAAACTCTTTAGGATCGCAAAACAAAAAAGAAATATACACTGTATCAAATATAAATAAACCAAAACCTTTTGCAAAAGTTCCTTCAAATACGGTTTTGCCAAAATTTTCAAATACAAGAGCAGCTGTTTTACCAAAACCTGCCATGGGCGCTTCTGAAATACATAAAGCAAAATCTAATATAGACAGTCTAAAATTCCTTGAAACAATGGCAAAGATTTATGAAAGAAACGGAAGAGCAGATCTTGCCCAAAACATAAATCTAAGCATAGCTCAGGGAAGGCAGAATATAAAAGAAAATGCACTTATAAAATAAATTAAAGTTGTAAAATGATTTTGGGAAATAACCGGCTTCTACTTTAAAATTTTGTTCAGTATTTCTAAATAAACGCCGTTTGTCCAACCAAAACCATCTTGTTGGGGATAAAACGTTGTAACATTTATAGTTCCGTCTTCAACATTATATTTTTCAAACATTCTCCCTGTTTTGTTGTATACGTTTGTATTTACATTGAGCCATTTCTCAGAAATTCTTTTTGCGTCTTCCGTATAACCATAATTGTTTAATGCTTCAATGGTTATCCATTGCAAAGGAGCCCATCCGTTGGGATAAGCCCATTGACATGCACCTTCCTTTTTACCTCCGGATATCTTAGGGGTTTCATTAACAGCTGTAGCTATTCCACCCTCCCTTTCAAAATTTCTGATTACTGCATTTCTAAGAGCCTGAATTTTGTTTGCTTCTTTGTTAACGTCAAGCATTCCCACCCACAACGGATATATTGCTGATATGTTTTTGTAATCTGACTGTTCTCCCGTTCTGAAATTATAATCATAGAATAAGCCGTCTTTGGAATTATATAAATATTTCATCATATTTTGTTTTCTATTATAGGATCTTGCAGCCCATACTTTTGCTTCATCGAGCTTACCAAGTTCAGTTGCCCATTTAGCAAGCAGGATTTCATATTTATATAATAAACTGTTTAAATCAACAGGTATAAAATCACAAGCATTAGGACCAAATCTCTTTGAAAAATCCCATCCCGACTCACACTCAGCTCTTTCATGCTGATAGAATCCTTTTTTGATTTCAACATTTGCAATTTCATCACCAAAACACTCGGGTCTTTTTTTGTCTATCGGATCATAATATCGGTTTAGCCCGATTTCAGGAATATAATGCGTTTCTTTTTCCATCCAATTTGATTGATATTCAAAAGACACCACTTTATATGCATGTTCCATCCATGCTCTATCCTCAGGCATACTTAAATCTTTAGGTTTGGTAATTTCGACCATTAAAGCAAGGAAAGGAGGTTGTGATCTGCTTAAATAATAAGTTCGATTTCCATTTGGAACAAAACCGAATTGTTTAACCATATACATAAAATTCTCAGTCATGCCTTTTGCAAGGTCATCTAATTCAGAATTTTTTAAACCTAACGCAGTAAAATAGCTATCCCAGTAATACACCTCTCTAAACCTACCTCCCGGTATAACGTATGGATTAGGAAGTGGAATTAAAGAACTGAAGGTTTTACACGGCGTCATTCTAACTAAATTTTTCCAGTTATTATGTATATATTCTGCTACCTTAAGATACTCATCTCGTCTTGCCTTCCCCGATCTTAAAGTCCAATTTGAAAAATCTATATTCGGCACATCAATAGTCATTTTTAGTTGCTCATCGTTATATGTTGAATCCGGCAATATATAATATTCTGCTATAAGATTTTCTGCTTCTTCTATAGTTTCAGGATTCACTTTATCGGCTTTAATTTCTGCATTTAGTTTATTTGCCAGCTCGACAAATCTCGGGTCAATGTTCCAATGTTTTTTTTCTCTTTTAAATATTGCGTCCGCATAAACTTTATGATCCTCACTTCTTAAGCATTTATTTATATCACCGATTCCACTAATTAATATAGAAATTAAAGGATTTCCTAAAGTCAAAGATTTTTCATTAATCAAATTATATAAATATGTTTTATTAAGAGATGCAGGCGGAAAATCTATTCCTGTAAAATCATCTTGCAGATTTGTAGCGGCTAAGGCAGGTTTAATATTAGTTATATTTATTGGCAAGAGATATTTAGGAGCTGACGCAGAAGATGACACACCAAAATAAACCGGCTCAAACATTTTTTTAACTGGTTTTATTTTCGTTGCCGGAACCACTTTTTGTTTAACGTTTATATCAATAAAAATCCTCATAATCTAATAAAAGGACTGAAAGAATAATATTGCTATCTGAAAGGAAACAAATTTTTGCGATTAAGTATAAAATCTTGTTTTGTTTGACAAAGTAAGATTTAATCTTTATTAATATTTGGTTAAAATCCCAAAAATTTTAAGATAAACAGTTTCAATTCTGATAAAAAATTTTGCCGTTCAATACCCCCTTTTATTAAAAAGCTTTACAAAAATCAAGGTCTCATAATCATTGTTATTATCTACATTTTACAACTTTTCATTACTTTCCCTGTACCGAATTTAGTTAATAATAACAAACACGATATAATATAAATAAATTTCAAAATTTACCCATAGTAAAGCTATTTTGGCTTGGAGATAAATGTACAGCATAGAAGAACTATTTCAAAAACTTCAAAAGAATAATCTTTCAGTAAGTAAAGATTTAATTTCAGGCTGTTTGCAAAACTGGCATATTGATGCTGTTTATGAAGATGAAGCCAAACAGGAATATTTCGATGATATTGCCGTAATAAAGCTGAATCAGGGATTAAAGCTAAAGGAGCAGGGCATTAACGACGAAGAGATTATGACTATAATAGGCAGCAATGTTTATAAAGCAGTAAATGCACCTGCAGTCAGAACAACAGCTATTCAATCGCAGGAAGTACCTAACGGCGGTAACGGTCTTAAAAGAATAACCGTTGATATTACCACACAAACCCTTGCGCTTCTTGCTGACTCGATAGCAAGTAAAATATCAAACGATATTGCAAGCAGAATTCAAGACAGCGATGTCTTAAAACCAGTAGTGGACAGCGCTAAATTAACAAGAGATAATGAGGTGCTGTCAGGACATGTTAAAAAACTTTTAGAAGAAAATAAAAAACTCATAACTCGAATAAACTTTTTACTTCAAGAAAACTCAAAATTTAAGCATATTATGGGCTCTTTTTATATGAAACAGCCTTAGTAAGCTGTTTATTTTCAACTTCTAACCTGTCTTTGACATAAACCAAATCCGGCTGATTTTTACTTAAAAAATCACTGTATATTTCACCATCTTTAAGTTTAAAAACCAAAAAATCCGCATCCTTACCATTTTCCAGAGAGCCTTTTTTGTTATCCAGCCGCAGTATTTTAGCTCCGTTTAATGCTAACATATCCAGAATTTCAAGTGAGGTTAAAGACGTATTGCTTTTTATAAACCTTGCCTCATCCAGAATACTAAGACTATAACTGCTTGCTTTGCTATCGGTTCCAATTCCGGCGGTTTTAGATAATCCGCTGCAGTCAAAAGTTCTTCCGTGAAGATTGATATTGCTTATGGGGCAGTGAGCAATGCCTAAGCATGTTTTCGCAAGTTTTAAAATCTCTTCTTTGCTCAAGAAGTTTAGATGTGCAAGTATCAAGTTTGATTTAAGTTCTGCTAAACCAAGTTTTTTAATATAGTTAATAATATTTTCTTCAGAGGTCAAAAGATTTAATTTACTTTGCCAACCTAAAAAATCGTGCAATTTATCAAGGCCTGATTTTTTACCCTTTATCCAATCAATCTCTGCCTGCGATTCAGCCAGATGCGTATGAACAAGAATATTTTCTTTTAGCGCAAACTCAATAACTTTATCCCACAAAACCGGATGAACATTATATATAGAATGCGGAGAAATTCCTATATGCAGATTATTAGGGCAATTTTTTTTCAAAAACCGGTATTTTTCTTCAAAAATCTTAAATGCTCTAATACTTGATTTTTTGTCATTTGAGAAGATTTCCAAAAACAAACAAACTTCAACCGGACTTTTGCTGATAGTCTCAACAAATTCAACCTCTTTAGACAATTGAGCAAGGCATGTAACACCCGATTTAAGAGATTCATCAAGCCCAGCCTGCACGGAAGCATTTTTTTCTTCTATGGTTAAGAGAGAATATTTTTTCACAAGTTCAATAATCCATTCAACAAAATCAATCCTGCCCTTTTTCTTTTCAAATTCCTCATAAACCGAAGTGTATTGAAGATGAGTATGGAGATTAACAAATCCCGGCGTTATTACAGCATTTCCAAAGTCTGAGAACTCAATATTTGTATCATCAATACCATCTATACCTGTTTTAATTTCTTTAATTATTCCATTTTCAATAATTAAAACAGCATCTTCAATTACAGTCGAATTGCCCGGCAAGAGCCATTTAGTTTTATAAGCTTTTTGCATACACAGTTATTCTTTTGATCTAAGCAAGATTTTACAATCTTTAAACTTATAATTACAGACCTCTGACTCCGGGGAATTCATTTTTACCTGTTTTGAACCAGGTTATGAAATACTGAATTTTTGGTATGACAATAGAGAGGAAGAATGCAGAAATACCCAAACCCGTTGCTGCGTATAAAATCTTAAAGATTGAATTTTTATTTTTCATTCTGGTGGCAATTCTTTCTATATCTGCAAAAGTTACTTTATCAGAATTTTTGACTTCCTTCTCAATGTTTTTGTATAGCTGATTAACGTATTTATTAATGTCTTCTTCAAGCTCAATTAAAGTGTCGGGAGATACATATTTTTTCGGATTTTGCAGGTCGGATATTTCGTGGGATTTTCCAACATCTGAGAATACCAGCTTGAATGATTCGGAAATAACATCTAATTGGTCAGCATAACCGTTTTTAATTCTCTTAATTTGAGGAGTTATGCAAAAATCTTCCTTCGTTCTTAATTTTATTAAGTCGGATTTGAAGTTTTCAATCAGATTTAATTCTTTTATCTCTTTTTCTGATAGATTTTCTCTTACTTTAGTTTTTAAAGGCTTTAAAATGTTTTCAATAAAAATGTCTAATTCATTTGTATCAGCAATAATTCCTTCAAATCCTTTGCTGTACATTTCATCTGCAATTCTTTTTAATTTTTCGTATGCTTTTTGATTATTCTGTTCTTTAAATTTGTTTGCATACTCCATTACAATATCTGAACCAATTGTTTGCTTGTTTATGTCAGGATATTTATCTATGTTTTTTATATCTTCTGTTATATCCCAACCCATTTCTTTTGATTTGTCTTTAAAGTCTTTAATAGTTATTTTATTTTTATGATTTGCTTGCAGATCCTCAATAAATTTTTCAAATTCAGTTTGTTCTTCACGTTTAGGGTCTATATTATATAGATCATTACCAAATAATACTTTCTTAAGTTCTTCTTTTGAAATTCCCTCAGGATATTTTTCTTTGAAATCCTTAATTACTTTATCATTAAGGTAATTCGCAATTCTTGGATCAAGTTTTGTATAAACACCTTGCTTTCCATCCTGCCATTTTGAAAGTCTGTCCATAATAAATGGGGTTGAGAACATATAGAAAAGTATTGAAACAGCATCTCTGAATATAATTTCTCTCTTTTCATCTTCATTTCTGGCATGACTTGTTCTGCCGTATAATATTCCGCCGTCCATTACAAGAAGGTTAACATATTTGTCGTTCTCAACGCTGTAACCTATCGTTTTCACTATATCAAAAGCCGTTCCATTTCCTTTGAAAGATGGTTTATCAAGTTTTACGGCAGACATTTCAGATTGTTTTTTAACTGAAGTAATGAAATTATTTAAGTCCTTACTTACATTATTAGAAGTTTTAGGGTCATTTTTAAACTTAATATCACGCACAAAATCATGCATGCTGTTTGCACAAACAGCCGGTTTGCATTTACATTCTTCACTTATATCCTTAAGATGTTTCCTTTCGGTTCTTAATTTTCTGGTAAGAGTCTGATTGAAGTTTATCAACACAGTACCAATGATGTAGAGAGGCACAACAACACTTAAAGCTACTTTTGCAAACTTTAGAGCCATGACCTTGGTTTTATAATTATTGCCCAAGCCGTCACACGCCCTGTCAAGAGGATCTTTAAGCCAATCAATAAGTCCTTTGCATTCGGTATTTTTGAATTCTTCTTTTTTAATAGCACTTTTTATAGCTTCGGGGGACAATTTTTTCTCTCTGAACCATTTTTTAGGAACCAAATCAATTGATGTATCTATGTTAAAAAACTTTTTTGAAAAGACATCAAACAAATCCCCGAATTTCTTCATCCCGAAAAGCCATATTAAGGATGTTGTTATCTCTTCAATGGCGCGTTCCCTGAACTCGTCTTCCCCGCCGCGTTTTTTTGCTTCGTAGCATCTTCCTGCAATTACGGTTGATTCAAGAAGAATTACCGGCAGGAGATATTTTTTGGGATAGCTTAAGTTTACGAGGAGTTTCTGAGCAAGTTTGCTGTTTATATTCTTGCTGAGTCTGCTCCCTGGTGTCTCAAGTTCTTTTGTAATATTTGGATTAATTTTCATCCGTTATTCTTATCTTCAATAAAATATCTAAATAGACATCATTTTGGCTTTACATGTAAAAACGAAACCACTTAAAAAGTTTACAAAGTTATGTAAAAATATTAAGAAAAATTAATTTCTGTACAGCTTAGAATAAAGTTTTCCAATACAAATATGTTTTCAAAATCAAAACGCTCTCCCTCGCTCCTAAAATGTTTTTTACTCTCAAATAAAGGTTTTCGGCTATAACTAATTAATCATAAATGGTATAAAATAATGTTTTAGATTGTGTTCATTTAGAAAAAATTCATTTTACATTAAAAATTTATAGAGGTGCAAATGCTGAATTTAATAAAAACCAAAATAATAGCGACAGTCGGACCTGCCTGCAGTGATGAGGAAAAGATAACGCAGATGATTAAATCCGGTGCAAGAGTTTTCAGAATCAATTCTTCACACGGTAATATAGAAGACCATAAAGCAAGCATAGAACTGATAAGAAAAGTCTCTAAAAAGCTTCACAGGCATATTGCTGTTTTGTTGGATTTACAGGGACCCAAAATCAGAGTAGGCAACCTTAAAGCACCGATGAAGCTTAAAGATAAAGATGAAGTTGTTATAAAACCTGATATCGATGCGAAATCTTCAGATTATATTCCTGTAGATTATGAAGGCATAACAAAAGACGTTCAAAGGGGAGACAGGATTCTGCTTGATGACGGAAAAATCGAACTTGAAGCAATAAGGGTTACAAAAGAAAGCATAACTGCAAAAGTAATCCACGGAGGAATATTAAACTCAAGAAAAGGGCTTAATATTCCCGGAACTACTGCAAGTATCCCCGCAGTAACAGAAAAAGACGCAGAATATATAAAATTTGCCGTTGAGAATGACCTTGATTATCTTGCATTATCTTTTGTAAGAACCAAAGAAGATGTAATAACAGCTAAAGAATATGTCAATAAATATAAAGGCAGTATTCCCGTAATTGCAAAAATTGAAAAACCGCAGGCGTTGGATAATCTCGAAATGATAATATCCGCATCGGACGGTATTATGGTTGCAAGAGGCGATTTAGGCATAGAAATATCCCCGGAACAAGTTCCTATTGTCCAGAAAAAAATAATTAAAGAAGCTAATAACCAACGAAAACCAGTTATAACTGCAACTCAAATGCTTGAATCAATGATTCTTCAACCGCTGCCTACAAGAGCCGAGGCGGCTGACGTAGCAAACGCCATTATTGACGGCACCGATGCGGTTATGCTTTCGGGCGAAACAGCAGTCGGAAGCTATCCCGTCGAGGCTGTTACTATGATGGCATCTATTTCCAAAAACGTTGAAGCGAGCAATCTTTTGAGCCTGAATGACCATCATCAAAAAGGGAAGGATATTTATGAAGTTGATTCTCAGGCAATAGCCAGCGCTGTTGTTAATATTCTGGGCGAGATAGATATTGATGCCATTATTGCCTTCACGAGGTCAGGATTTACCGCTAAACTCCTTTCTAAGGTTAAACCTTCAGTTCCGATTATAGCTATTTCGGATAAAGAAGCCGTATGCAGAAGGCTTAATCTTTATTGGGATGTTTTCCCGTACCTGATGAAATTTGAGCAGAGTTTTACGGAAGAACTTCTCAAGAGCATTGACGAAAAAATGATAAAAGAAAAGATATTAAATGCGGGCGACAAAGTAATAATTACAGGCGGACTGCCGTATTTGTCGGTCGGCAAGACAAACTTTATCAGACTTCATCAGATAGGCTCGTCAGGAACACTTTATTAGTTTCA
Organism: uncultured Gammaproteobacteria bacterium; assembly: GCA_964643065.1. Taxonomy (GTDB): domain Bacteria; phylum Cyanobacteriota; class Vampirovibrionia; order Gastranaerophilales; family CAZEDP01; genus CAZEDP01. The sequence goes on from CAZXPD010000006.1 coordinate 50,702, forward strand.
AAATTTATAATAAATGTAAATTATTATTACAAGCATTTGTTTACAGTATCAACTTTTGACATGTTCTGTTTTTAAGCCTGCAAAGAAATTTGAAAGGGAAATTAGAATGAAAATCCAGGCTTTAAATTTACAGAACAGAAATTTATACCAAGTCAGAACATTAAAATCCGGTCAAACAAGCTTTGGAGCAAACAATATTGAAGCAATGAAGTTGTCTGCGGGAGCTATTGAAGATATATTGACAAAAAAAGAATTATTTGGAGATACATTTACTTTTTTAATGAATCCTGAAAAAAAGGACATGCTGGTTGAAATTATTACATTTAGCATTCGAGACAGACAAAGCCAAGAAGTAATATCAATTTTGAAGGAACTCCAAGTGCTTGTAGATAAGACAAGAAAAGACTTTGAACGGACAATGTTAGGAAAAAGCCCTAAAGACCGTGAACAAATCCTTAAAGAAATGGAGAAAACGGCAAAAGAAGACGAACATTTCTTAGGAGAAGGATTTATCGAAAATATAATGGGAATTGAAGAAATAAGAACCTTGCTGCAAGAAGCTAATCCGAAAGGTCAATCGTTTTTTAGCCGCTTGTTAAATAACGGCTTTGAAAGCAGTTTTTCTAATGCAATAACCCATTTTGTAAACTTGGGGCAAACAGATAAAGCAAAAACAATAATCAGAGCAATAGCTGACAGCTCTATAATAGATAAAGGAATAAACGAATTTTTTGCAAGAGATGTAGAAGCTGATTTGAAGAGACAATTACTTAGAAGAGCTTCAGAAGAATTGAATTCTATTTCATCAGCAACATTAAACACCGGCGCCGAAGTACCCAACGAATATTTTGCCGGTTTAATTGCACTATCTAGAGCTTATCCGCCACTTGTAGAACTGGAAAGATCTATTACGCCAAATTCCAGAAATACAGCATTTGCCGAAGCCTTAAAACCATATTTGCCTAAATATCACCTCATTCCTGGCGTTATATAGTTACAAAAACCTCTAAAAATCGCCCGATTAGTTTAACTTACTCTTTATTTAAATAAACTTCACAGTTTTGACAGGATTTCAGACACGTTTTTTGCGAAAACTCCCAGCATTTTTTCTTTTGTCCGCTTAATTCACAACATTTAGAATGTTTTTCTTGCGGACAATTATGTAATTTCCAGCAAGGAGTAAAATCAAGAAGTTTTTTAATTCCGGGAATACTGAGATTTTCCTGATGAATGAGTTTTCTCAAACATTCAATTCTTACCAAATCATTTTTTGAGAACATTCTCTTTCCGCCAACTCTGTGCGGTTTTATTAAGCCTTCATTTTCATATATTCTCAATGTTCTTGGATGCACATTAAGAATATGCGCCGCAACTCCCATAGGATAAACCGGCAAATTTTCATTAACTTCCATTTTTCAATCTCTGTTGCTGCTTTTAGTATATCAGGAATTTTTTATTTTTTAAACTAAGTTGACAATTACAATTGTCAAGTGATATTATAATCTTAGTTATCATAATAGGAAAAATATATGAAAATAGCAATCAGTTCTACGGGCGATAGCTTAGACAGCAATATTGATTTGAGGTTCGGAAGAGCTTGCGGATTTATCATTTACGATATTGAAAATGATACTTTCAATTTTGCAAATAATAATCAAAATTTAAACGCCCCGCAAGGCGCCGGTATTCAGGCTGCTCAAACTGTTGCAAATCAAAATGCAGATGCAGTAATAACAGGACATTGCGGTCCCAAAGCCTTTAAAGTTTTAATTGATGCAGGAGTAAAAATTTATACAGGTGCCGAAGGAACGGTAAAAGAAACTGTGGAAAAATTTAAGAAAGGTGAACTTAAAGAAGCTCTTTCAGCTGATGTTGAAGGACATTGGATTTAAATTAAATTACTTTTAAACTAAAGAGGTATATATTATGCCAAGAAGAGACGGTACGGGACCATTAGGGATGGGTCCTATGACAGGCAGAGGATTAGGGAATTGTTCAGCAAGCGCAGTGATGCCAGCTGAAGGATTCGCAAAAATGTTCGGATTTGGACGCAGAGCAGGACGAGGATTCGGTTGCGGTTTCGGCAGAGGTTTCGGATTTCGACGCAACGGATTCTTTGGTTCCGACGGTTTTTCCGTTACCCCTGATGAAGAACTTTCCGTGCTTAAAAATCAGGAAAACGTTATTGAAAATACTTTAAAAAATATTAAAGAACGGATTTCCGAATTAGAAAAAGAATAAAAGACAAAGAAAGGAGGTAAATCATGCTCGGAGGAGACAGAACAGGACCATTAGGAAAAGGACCAGGAACCGGCAGAGACTTAGGACATTGCAATGCTCAAAAGAGTGATGATACTTCCGGTTCAAATAGACCTCGAAGAAGAGCAGGAAGACAAGACTTAGAAAGAACTCCCAAAGAAGACGAATTTGCCAAAAATACTTCTGAAACCGAAGGTACGGATGCATAATGAGTTTGTCTTGAAAACTGTTACTGAATACAAGCTGTAAGTTATACTGAACAAACTTTACAGCTTGTAGTGTTTAATACAATAAATGCAAAGAAGGATAGAATGAAAATAGCAGTAGCCAGCGGAAAAGGAGGAACGGGTAAAAGTACGGTATCAACCAACCTGGCATATCTTCTTTCAAAAACATATAAAGATGTTTGTTTGTTGGATTGTGATGTTGAAGAACCCAATTGTCATATTTTTGTAAAACCTGTTTTAAACTTCAGCGAATCTGTATATGTTCCCATACCTCAAATAAATACGGAAAAATGCATACAATGCGGCAAATGTGCAGAAGTTTGCCAATATAATGCTCTGGCTTTCGTAAAAGGTAAAGTCCTTGTTTTCTCTGAGCTTTGTCACGGCTGTGGAAGCTGTACTTTAATTTGTCCGTCAAATGCTATAACAGAAACAGGAAGAGAAGTAGGTGTCATTGAAGCCGGAATGGCAACCGGTTTTAATTTTATACACGGGAAATCTAGAATTGGTGAGGCTATGTCTCCACCTCTTATCAAAGCAGTAAAAAAAGCTGCCGACAAAGAAAATTTCAAATTTCAAATTCTTGATTGTCCACCTGGAACATCCTGCCCGGTAATTGCAGCCGTTAACGGTGCCGACTTTGTATTCATGGTTACAGAACCAACTCCTTTCGGACTTTATGATTTAAAACTTGCGGTTGAAGTAATGAAAAAGTTGGGTTTGCCTTTCGGAATAGTTTTAAACCGTTCGGGAGAAAATGACGGTTTAATTGAAGAGTACGCAAAAGAAGAAAATATAAAAATACTGACTAAGATTCCTGATGACAGAAAAATAGCAGAATGTTACTCAAAAGGAGAACTCGTCATTAAGTGCTTACCAAATTATATAGAAGCTTTTGAACCTCTTGTTAAAGTTGTCAGGGAGAGAAAATAAATATGAAAGAACTGGTAATAATAAGCGGTAAAGGCGGAACGGGTAAAACAAGCATTGTAGCATCATTTGCCACTCTGGCTGAAAATAAAATAATGGTTGATTGTGACGTTGATGCAGCCGATTTACATTTGATTCTTAAGCCCGAAGTACAAAAAACAACAGAATTTTATTCAGGCAAAAATGCTGAAATACAATCCGATGTTTGCATTAAGTGTGGAAAGTGCATTGAGGTTTGCAGATTCGATGCAATATCCGCTGACTTTGTGGTAGATGAAATTAAATGTGAAGGATGCGGAACTTGCTATTATCAATGTCCTGCCGGAGCTATAAAATTTGAGCAGGTCAAATCAGGTGAATGGTTTGATTCCAATACAAGATTTGGAAAGCTTATTCACGCAAAACTTGGTATAGCAGAAGAAAACTCGGGAAAACTCGTTTCTGAAATCAAAACTTATGCCAGATATACAGCAAGAGAAAATAATATTAATCTTATAATAGTTGACGGTTCGCCCGGTATAGGATGTCCTGTTATAGCTTCAATTTCAGGAGCTCATCTTGTAGTAATAGTAACAGAACCTACTTTATCCGGTATTCATGATGCAAAGAGAGTCTTAGAACTGACTAAACACTTTAAAATCCCTTCCTGTATCTGTATTAATAAATATGATATTAACCCCGAGTTAACTGAAAAAATTAAAGCTTTTTGCAATGAAAACGATATTGAACTGATTGGAAAAATACCTTACAGTTCAGATTTTACTAAAGCAATGATAAAAGCTTTAAGTATTGTTGAATATGTGCCTAACAGCGAAATTTCCAATAACATAATGGCTATATGGAATAGAATTTGTTCAAAATTGGAAATTTAAAGTTTGAGTTTATTTCACCAAGGAGAAAAGAAGTGGAAAATGATATTCAAAACAAATTAAGCAAAATTACAAGCAAAATCGTTGTTATGTCAGGGAAAGGAGGAGTAGGTAAAAGCACGGTTGCAGCTAATATTGCAATGTCACTTGCTCTTAAAGGTCACAAAACAGGACTTCTTGACGTTGACATTCATGGTCCGAGTATTCCAACGATATTTGGACTTGAGAATCAAAGACTTCAGGGAACTGAAGACACAATGTTTCCTGTAGGATTTGGTGAAAATTTAAAAATTATTTCAATTGGCTTTTTAATTGACAACACAAATAGCGCAATTATCTGGAGGGGACCTGCAAAAACCGGTATCATTCAACAATTTATAAAAGATGTTGAATGGGGAGAGCTCGATTATTTGATAATTGATTGCCCTCCGGGTACAGGCGATGAACCTCTTAGTATAATTCAAATTATTGAACACGTTACCGGAGCCGTTATTGTCACTACTCCTCAAAAACTGGCAATTACAGATGTAAAAAAATCAATAAATTTCTGTAAAAAACTTGAAGTACCTGTAATTGGCGTTATAGAAAATATGAGCGGTTTTATATGTCCGGAATGCAATAAAACTGTTGATATCTTTAAATCAGGCGGTGGCGAAAATATGGCACATGATATGCATGTTCCGTTTTTAGGCAAAATCCCGCTTGACCCTAATATTGTTGAGGCAGGAGATTCGGGAAAGCCTTTCTTGTACTTCTACTCAGAAACTCAAACAGCTAAAATTATGGAAAATATCATAGAACCTATAATCGAATTTAGAAATAAAAAGTTATCACAAAAGGAGAATAAAACAATGAAATTTGCCATCCCGACAAACAGCGGGAAATTATGCCTTCACTTTGGACATTGTGAAGTATTTACATTTATCGAAGTTGATGAAGTATCCAAAACTATCATCAGTAAAGAAGAAATAATACCTCCGCCTCATGAACCCGGTATTTTACCTCCATGGGTTTCTAACCATGGCGCAAAAATTATTATTGCAGGAGGCATGGGGTCTCGGGCTCAACAATTATTTGTAAAAGAAGGAATTAAAGTTATAGTTGGCGCAAAAGAAGATAATCCCGAAAAACTTGTTCTTGATTATTTGGAAGGCACTTTGAAAACGGGCGTAAATGCTTGCGAGCACTAGTTTTAACAGAAAGGAGACAAAATGTCTGATTGTGAATTCTTAGAAAAATGTCCTATTTTTGCAAGATTTAGCAGTGAAGGTACAGCAAACTATTGGATAAACATGTTTTGCAAAGGTAAAAATGAAAAATGTGAGAGAAAGAAACTCCGTTTAGCCGGACAAGAAGTACCTCAAACAATGCTTCCAAACGGTACACATTTAAAAAATGCGTAATAAACAATATGATTGCTGAGTAGTTGGAGTTGAAAATGTCAAATACGGTATTAGAACTTGAATCAAGAAATAAGTTTACATTAGACAGGATAAAATATTTTGGCCATTTAATAGGCGGTGTAACTACCGCCTTAAATAGTAGATTTTTCGCAAGAAGACCAAAACCATTTACTTTTTCTCATATGGTAACAAGTAAATGTAACTGCAATTGTTCTTTCTGCTTCTGGAAACATCATAAAGATAATGAAGATCTTTCACTATCTGAAATCCAAAGAATTTACGCTGAAGCCAAAAAAGAGGGCTATATGAACAGCATTCTTTGGGGCGGAGAACCACTATTAAGAGAAGATTTTACAGAAATAGCAAAAGCCTCTCATGATAATAGTATGTATACTAAAATAGCAACAAACGGTTGGTTTTTGGAAGAAAATCACGAATTCGGCAAATATACGGATCTTATTTTTGTATCCGTTGATGCGATTGGAGAAAAACATGATATAGCAAGAGGTAATAAGCATGGTTTGTACAACAGATGTATAAGCGGAATAGAATTTCATAAGAAAAAATATCCCAAAATGCGGATATACATCTGTTGTACTGTTTCTAAAGAGAATTCTCTCGAAGATTTAACTGAAATAGCACAACTCTGCAAGGATCTTGATATTTTGCTTTATTTCACTGTAAATAAGAGCTATCAGGATTTTAGCAAATGGGAAGGGAAAAACGGATTAACAGAGCTGGAATATGAAGAAGAAAAACTTTCTGAAATATTTAAAGGTTTAAAATCTCTAAAAAAACAAGGATATCCAATAAGAAACTCTTATTATTTTATGGAATATCTAATTGATAAGAAAAATTACTATGAATGCCACTGGCCTCAGGTAGCAACTGTTATGTATTCCAACGGAATTCTTTTAAGGTGCTATGACAGAAAACCGATGGAAAATCTTGATCTTAGAAAAATGTCACTTGGTAAGGCTTTAAGGTCAAAAGAATTTGTTGATACAGTAAATTCCTGTAAAGACTGTAAATTTTCTTGTGTAGGAAATTATGCTCTTGATGCTTCGGGAATATGGAGGCTTGATTGGCCTGCCATTAAATCTATTGCCGAAATTGCCATTACATAAAGGACTAATTATGAGTGAATACAGAATTAAACATGATCATGGCGGAATAGAGAGACAAAAAGAAGGAATATCAAGCATTGCAAAGTTTGATTCAAATATTCTTTTTAAAGAATTAAATCTGAAAAAAGGTGATTATTTTTTGGATATTGGCTGTGGTGCAGGTGATTATTCATTTTATGCGAGCAAATTAGTAGGCAATTCAGGTTTTATTTATGCCCTGGAACATTGGAAAGAATTAACCGCCAAAATAAATAATAAAATTAAATCTGCAAATATTAAAAATATGACAGCTGTTTATGCTGATATTAGAAAAAATATTCCATTAAGCGATAATAGTATAGATATTTGTTTAATTGCATTGGTTTTGCATGGTTTTGATCTTGAAAAATACGAAAAGGAACTGTTTTCTGAAATTTATCGTGTATTAAAATCCGAAGGTCGTTTAGCAGTGATAGAAATGAAAAAAGACTTTAGTTCTCCAACTCATCCTGAACATATAAGATTATCAGCAAAAGAAATTGAAAACCTCATTGCTAAATATAACTTCAAACAAACTAATTATATTGATTTAGGTGACTTTTATATGACTCAATTTGGTATAAATAAATGAAATTAACAGTTTTAACAGACAACACAATACTTCAGAGCAAAAATTTCCTTGGTGAACATGGTTTAAGTTTTTATATAGAAGCTAATGAAAAAAAAATTCTGTTTGATACAGGTTACTCTGATGTTTTTATAAAAAATGCTCAAAAAATGGGAATAAATCTTCTAAATTTGAATTATATTGTTTTTTCTCACGGACATTATGATCATACTTGGGGGCTGTCTCACTACTTATCGATGCATACCTCAGCCGTTAAGCAGAAACATAATTATAAAAAGCCGGTAATATTAAGCCATCCTGATACTTTTAGTGAAAAAAGCGAAGATAAACTTGGTGAAATAGGTAGTTTATTACCTGCGGGTAAGCTCTATAAAAACTTTGACCTGAATTTAACAAAACAACCTTTTTGGATAACAGATAATCTTGTTTTTCTCGGTGAAATACCGAGAAATAATGATTTTGAAGGCAAAGAATCTATCGGCGCGGTATTTCAGGATAACAAATATGTACCTGATTATATAATTGATGATTCTGCCTTGGTGTATAAATCTGATAAAGGACTGGTTATAATAACAGGATGCTCACATTCAGGAATTTGTAATATATGCAGTTATGCAAAAGAAATATGTCAAGAGAACAATGTTATAGATATTATTGGGGGATTCCATTTAATAAATCCGCCGCCTGTGAGATTATCAAAAACCGGTGAATTTCTGAAAAAGCTCAATGTTGATAAAATACATCCTTGTCATTGTACTGATTTAGCATCAAAATTAGTTTTGTCAAAAACGTTAAATATAGAAGAAATCGGTGTAGGTTCTATTTTAGGATATTGATATAAAAAATCAAAAGCCATATAGTGAAAGTTATACTTTTACTTACCTACACAAAAGCTTTCAAAAATATTATTAATAATTTCGTCAGAAACAACTTCGCCGGTGATTTCGCCCAGAGAAACAAGGGCTGATTTTAAATCTATTGCGATAAAATCCTGCTCCTTTTTCTCTTTAGAGCTTTCAAGAGCAAACTCAAGAGATTTTTTTGCTTTTTCAAGGCAGTCTTTCTGCCTTAAATTTACTGAAAATTCTTGACTTTCATTTACTGTGCCGGAAAAAATCAGACTTTTGATTTGATTTTCCAATTTTGCCAAACCTTCTCCCGTAAATGCCGAGCACCCGATAAATTTTAATTCGTCATCCTGAGCTGTGCTAAGGATCTCAAAATTTTTGTCTGTTTTTGCTGTCCTTTCTTTCGGAAGGTCAATCTTAGAGCCGATAAGAACATGGGGCATGTCTTTTATTTCGTTGTAAAGAATCCCATCCTCTTCAACAAAGCCCTTTGAAGAATCAAAAACAAACAGCACAATATCTGCGGATTTTATTGCGGATTTTGCAATATCTATCCCTATGGCTTCAATATTTCCGTGAGTATCGTCCGAAACTTCTCTGATTCCTGCCGTATCCGTTAAAGTAACGGGAATTCCAGCTATATCAACTGTTTCTGTTATTACATCTCTTGTAGTTCCCGGGATTTCGGTTACGATTGAACGCTCAATTTTTAGAAGGGCATTAAAAAGCGAAGATTTGCCGACATTAGGTCTTCCGGCAATTGCGGCTTTTATCCCGTTTTTCATTAAATTATAGCCTGATGTAGACTTAAGAATTTCTTCGATACGGCTTATTAATACCGATATTTCTTCTTCCAAAAACCCGTATTTCGGCTCATCAACCTCATCAGGGAAATCAATCGCGGCATTGATTGCTGAAAGAAGTTTAATTAATTCTTCTCTTTGTTCATTTATAAACAGTGAAAGTTTGCCTGCGAGGTTAGAAGCAGAAACCTGCGCAAACTTTTCGGTTTTTGAATTAATTAAATCCAGGACAGCCTCAGCTTTACTCAAATCCATTTTGCCGTTCATAAAGGCTCTTTTGGTAAACTCTCCTCTTTCCGCAGGTCTTGCTCCTGATTTAATACAGAGATCAAGAATTGATCTGACTATATTCAAACCGCCATGGCACTGTATTTCAATAACATCTTCACCGGTATAGCTTTTTGGTGATTTAAAATAAATCAGAACAACTTCATCTAAAGGTTTTTTGTCTTTGATTATCCAACCTCTTAAAACCTTGTTTTCTTCAAAAACTGCCGGTTTTTGTTCTTTAAGACTGAATGAAAAAATCCTTTTAATAACCCGGACTGCTTCAGGACCGCTAACTCTGATGATACCTACACTTCCCGTCCCTATAGGCGTGGCAATTGCGCAGATAGTATCATCAAAAATTTTTATTTCCATTTATTCTTTTTGGTTCTTTTCATTTTTTCAGGGGTATCATCATCGGATTCAATGTCTTTTTTTTCGACAGGCTTGACGTCTAAAACTGCCTTTGCAGGAATAGACTTGTTTTGTTCTTCAATTTCTATTTGTTTATTGATAATAACCGTTTGAACTACCTGAATAATATTGCTTACAACCATATACAGCAAAACCCCGGCAGGTATGGGGAAAAAGACAAACATGGCAGTTACCATTATGGGCATTACGGTTCCCATTTGTTCCTGCATTGCTCTTTGAGCAGGGTCCATGGACGATTTATCCTGTGAAGCCGTCATTACTTTTTGAGAAAGGAACATTGTAACCCCAAACAATGCGATGAGAATTAATACATCTATGTTGAGCACAGGTTTTACATTCTCGGTTTTTACACTGCTGACAAGCAAATTATCCTTTTTGGCGAAGTCAATATATTCAATTTCCTTGGTAGTATTATTAATAACCAGAATCTTTGCTCCTGTTACTTCGGCAAGAGTAGTGAAAGGCAAATCAATTTTGTCCAAACTCACTTTAAAATCAATATTCTGTCCGGGAACGATTTCTTTTGTCTGTTTTTCAAGAGCGGAATTTGCTTTATTTACCAAAACATTATTTAACGTCTTGCCGTCTTTAACAAATACTGTTATATTTTTGCCCATTGCAAAGGTATCATTTTTCTCAACACCGAAAGCCTTATCTCCCAATACTCCGGCATGACTTCTTATGGGAGCATCAAGCCTGTGTATAAACCAAAAAGAAGACTTGCCCGCCATCTCATTAAATTGAGGACTGGAAAGAGCAGCATATAATAAAATAAATATAGGCATTTGAATTAATAATGGGAAACATCCGCCGAACGGATTGAACTGGTGTTCTTTATAAAACTCAGCCATTTTTTTCTGCATTTCCTGCGGATTGCCTTTATGGCGGTTTTGTATTTCTTTGAGCTTCGGAGAAAGCTCCTGCATTTTTTTCATTGATTTTTGCTGAGAAACGCTCAAAGGCCACATAACGACTCTCACCAGAACGGTAAGAACAATTATTGCCATGCCGTAACTGCCTGTTATATTACTTAATCCTTTCAGGAAATCTACTGTTAACTCTGTGAAATCCACTTTAATAACCTCTCAAATTTACTACGGAACCGGATCATACCCTCCCGGGTGAAGCGGGTTGCATTTAATTATTCTAACTATACCAAGACCAATGCCTTTTAAAAAGCCGTGTTTTAATATTGCTAAGCGGGTATATTCACTGCAGGTAGGGTGAAACCTGCATACTTTGGGAGTATTTTTCGATACAAATTGATACATTTTTATCAAAAACAGGGCAATTTTTTGCGGTATTTTAAAAATTTTTTTCAAGGTTTAATTTCTCCTGCCCCAAATTTTTTAGATGCTCTGCCCAAACAATCCGAAACAGCATCATATATCATGTTATAGTCTGCCGACAGAGAATCATCTCGTGCAATGAATATTATTTTATCCCAAGGTACAAAACAAAACCCGAATTTTTTGACAATATTTCTGTATGATTCTCTTATTAGCCGTTTGATTCTGTTTCTTTTACAGGAACTTTTAGAAATTTTTTTGCTGACAACAAAACCGGCTTTAGCAGGAATTTGCAAATCTTGTTTTATTTTGCCCGTGTATAAAATTAGCAGAGAATTTGCGGTTGATTTTCTTTGATTATAGACAACGCTGAATTCTCTGCTATTTTTTAATCTTTGTGATTTAGGCAGCATTTAAGCTCTTTTTTTAGCTTCTATTGCAAGTTTATGACGACCTTTAGCTCTTCTTCTGTTCATTACTTCTTGTCCGCCGGGAGTTTCCATTCTTGCGAGAAAGCCGCTTTTGCGCTGTCTTTTTCTTTTAGTTCCTTCGAGTGTTCTTCTCATTTTTATTTCCTTTATCGCTTAAAATTATTTTTTTATTCATGTAAAATACCGCGAATAACTAATTATGTCATGCTTAAAAATTTTTTTGAACAACAAAATGATTATTTTTTTGAAACAAAGCGGTTATTTTTTATATAAAACCGCCAGGGATAATCGCTTGCAAGTTTTATTCCAATTCTTGTTGTTTGAATAACAGAATTTTTATTTATATTATCGCCTTTTTCAATCCACAATCCGTTGTTTGGTAATGTCAAGTCGGCTTCGTTCAATTCTTTTGTAATAAAAAGCTCTCTGCATAATTTCCCGGGACCGTTTGTGTTTTTTAAAGGCTCTATCGGTTCAAGCGCCCTTATTAAAACTGCGCCCGCAATTTCTTCAGGCTCGGTTATAACATTAAAACAGTGGTACATACCGTAAATAAAATAAACATAAGCAATGCCCGGCTGTTTAAAAAGCGTTGCCGCCCTCGGAGTTTTTCCTCTGTATGCATGACATGCGGGATCATTTTGCTTATAGGCTTCGGTTTCAACAATGATACCTTTTAAAATTCCGTTTTCGGTTTTTCTGCAAAGCTTACATCCCAAGAGCTCTCGGGCAACAATCAAAGTGTCTCTTTCATAAAAACTTTTTTCAGGTATATTTTTCATGTTCAAAGGTTTAATTCAATCCAAAGAGATTTTATAGTTTAATTATAGATAATAATATTTTGGAAGAAAAAGATTTATTACAGAGGACTTAAATGTTTTCCAATTTAAGAGAAGATATACAGACAATTTTTGACAAAGACCCTGCCGCTAAGAGCATATTCGAGATTATTTTTCTTTATCCCGGCTTACATGCTCTTTTGGCGCACAGATTTGCCCACAAGCTCTATAAATGGAAAGTTCCCTTTATACCGCGTCTTGTTTCTCAAGTACTTAGATTCACAACCGGTATAGAAATTCACCCGGGCGCGGAAATAGGAAGAAGATTTTTTATCGACCACGGCATGGGCGTTGTAATAGGAGAAACATGTATTATAGGCGATGATGTGCTTCTTTATCAGGGAGTAACTCTTGGCGGAACGGGAAAAGAACACGGTAAAAGACACCCGACACTAAAAAACAACGTCGTTGTAGGTTCGGGAGCAAAAGTTCTCGGCAATATTACCATAGGCAATAACGTAAGAATAGGCGCGGGCTCTGTTGTTATAACGGATGTACCGGATGATTCAACTGTAGTAGGCATACCCGGGAGAGTAGTAATGCATAAAAACGAAAAAATCAGCCAGCTTGAACATAATGTTATCCCCGACCCGATTAAGGATGCTTTAAATGTTCTTACAGACGATATTAAAGAAATAAAAGAACTCCTTAAAGCACATCACTGCGGGAAAGACGAGGATTTTAACTGCGATTCATAAACTTAAACAAAGAAAGACAGAAAATTGGAAAAATTAAAAGGAAACAAAATAATAGCGGTAGTGCGCGCAGACAATGGCGAAAAGGCTTTAGAAATCTCCAGAGCCTTGATAAAAGGCGGGATAAAAGTAATAGAGGTAGCCGTCAGTTTTAAAGAAGCCTGCACGGTGATTGAAGAGCTCTCTAAAAACCCCGATATAATAGTTACTGCCGGTTCGGTAATTACTAACAATCAGGCCGGTCTGGCAATAAAAGCCGGCGCTAAGTTAATAGTTTCACCCGTTGCCGAGTTAAACCTCGTCAAATTATGCAAAAGCTACGATGTTCAGGTAATAACTGCGGTTTCTACGCCTAACGAAGCTTATTCGGCATGGAAAGCCGGTGTTAATACCGTGAAAATATTCCCCGCCAAAGCCCTCGGCGGTCCCGATTATATAAAAGACATTCTAACCCCGATGCCGTTTTTAAGTCTGATACCCGCCGGCGGAGTGGGGGAGGATTTGGTTGATTACTTCAAAGCAGGTGCATCTGCGGTTAGTATGGCACGAGCGCTTTATTCTGATAATGACAGTTTTGAAACAATCGTTTCAAAAACGCAGGGAATTGTTCAGAGTTATCATAAGTATAGAGAGAGTCTTTCATCTGGCATGTAATTGTTTACAGCTTTTGTAGTTTTTTACGATAATTTTTAGTGATTTTTGCATCCTATTTGCTACCTATTTGCAGCCTTTTTGCAACCTATTTTATAAATGCTGTTTTATTCAAATCGCCCTTTGAGGCTGTGTTTATAAGGAAATTGGTCTCTTATCATAATTTTTGTAACCTTTTATATATATTATTGCAGTTGATACTGCTGATATTGTTATTATAGCAGGGATTTGGGCGTCCAA
>CAZXPD010000007.1:0-64158 GCA_964643065.1 uncultured Gammaproteobacteria bacterium
TTTGTTCCTCTCCTAACTTCTTTACTTTATTTACCTTATGGAACGATTGAACCTTTGTCCTCAACGATTTTTTCCTCATCAGGGATGAATATTTTTAAAAATTTATCTATATTTATCTTTATTGAAGAAATAATTGAAATCTGAATTTACTAATCGTATTTATTTTGTCTTATGTCAAAATATGAAGATTTTCTCAAATCATTTTCACATTAATTCCTTCCAACCATTTATTCCTTTCTCTACTCCTTTCTTCTGAATCATAAGCCATGTTTACACAACTTTTATCAATCAATATTGGTTGAACTGCAAATCATGAATCGTTATTTTTTTCGTTTCACTCAGCAATTTCTCGCTATGTAATAAGAATTACTTAGATAATATATAACTATTAAATAACCTTATATCTATTGTCAAGTAAAAATTGTTTAGTTTTAATTAAACAGTATTATGAAAATACACCTTGGATTATTGATGCTAAATTGAATAAATATTTCTCCATAATCAATGTTCCAATTGACAATCAATACATTTACATTTAAATAATAAATGCAAAAGGTTGTTGAAATGCTCGATATTAATATTCAAAAACTTAAAACAGAGCAACAAATCAGAGACAGAATTGAATATCTCAGAAAACATCCGATGCTGAAAAATCCGGAAACAGCAGGAACGGTAAACGGCATGATACAGGCACTTAAATGGGTTCTTGGCGAAGAGACATAATAAATCGAGGTTAAATACATGAAATATCTTTTGACAATGATGCTGGGTATTATAATATGCTTTTCTGCTTTAAATCCCGCATATGCCGAGAACAATTTGTCCCTTAAATCCGATGAAATTCAGTCATCAGCCAAACAAAAATCTTCTGACAGATTATATATGCTTGAGCAGGAAGTCAAAGAACTTCGAAATAAGGTTAATCAGATTGAAAAACAGTTAATGAATAAAGCAAATGTAACACACAGCCATACTTGCAGTTATTCCGGCGGAAGTACGGTATATTGCTACTAGAAACCAAAAAGAAACTACCTTTCCGGAGGAACCTGGTCAGGTAGTTTTTAGTAAGTATATATTGATTTATCGTTCCATACGGCTAAATCAAATATATAGCCGAACCCTAACAGTTTTTAACAAGATACTGTTAACTTGATTTATTCGTGAATACTCAAATAAGTTCAATTCATATTACATAATGAATATAAATTAATTTTGTTTCGATTTTTTTTATTAATTGTAACAATTTCAAAACATTGGATATAAATTCTTTTTATAGCTATACAGAGGGCAGATGAATTGAAAATACAGAGCCATGATTTAGCTTGCTGTTCACGGATACATAACCTTTATGAGCCTCAGCAACCAATTTAACGATAGATAACCCAAGACCTGCGCCTCCCGTCTGTCTGTTTCTGGATTTATCTATTCTGTAAAATCTCTCGAATATATAATCGAGCTGGCATTGTTCGATGCCGTAGCCCCAATCTCTGACCTGTAATATAATTTCTCCGTCTTTTTCACAACCGGATAATAAAACTTTTGAATTTATATCGGAGTACTTTACAGCATTTGATATTAAATTCACGACCGCTTGCTGCAAAAGCAAAAAGTTTGCTTTAATTTCAATATAATCACAGCACTCAATTATGAGATGACTTTTTTTGGATTTAATTTCATTTTCTGAAATTTCTGCCGCTCCGTCTAATATATCAATCAGCTTGCATTCTTCTAATGCTATCTTCCCTTTTCTGGAATTTACTTCAATTTTAGAAATAAAAAGTAAATTTTGTATGATACAGTTTATTCTCGCAACATTTTCATTAATAATTTTGAGATACTTAACAGCTTCTGAAGGATTGTATGATTTATCAAGAAGCAGTTCGGAATATCCGCTGATTGTGGTCAAAGGCGTTCTGATTTCGTGCGAAACGTTTGCCAAAAACTGTGCCTGATTATATAAACTGGCTTCTTTAATGAGCAGTGTCAGATGCTGAGAGATGTTTTCCAACAAATTTATTTCGTTTTCAGTCCACTTTTTAAATCGCGTGTAAGTTGAGAGAGAAAGGCATCCCCATTTGTTGTCACCGTATTTAAGGGAAATAATTATTAACGATTTAAGGTTGATTTTTAGATAATAAGATCTGACTGACTCTGAATCTGTGTATTCGAAAATATTATCAATAACAATAGCATCACTTGACTGTTTGAATTTATCTGTCCAGTGTTTATAGAGCATTTCTCTCGTTTTAATATCGGTTTCATTTATGCCGGTAAAATTATTATCGACTTTATATTCTGCAAGATTTGAATGTGTTTCAAAATTATTCTCGAAATTCTGTACAAATACTCTTTCAACGTCAAAAAAATGTGCAATATCTTTGCATATTGAATTTAGGATATTTTTACCGTCAGAGCAATTTTTAATTTTACCTATTATTTTTCTTAATAATTCTTCATTCTCTGCTTTCTGTTTTTCTTTTTGGTAGAGATGAGCCTGATAAAGGGCTATACCGGTTTGATTGGCAAGTACTTTGATAAAATCCAATTCTTCGCAAGACAAGAATATTTTTTCTTTAACATAGTTTAGGATTAGCAATCCCATCAATTGTCCCGAATAAAAAATGGGAAGCCTAATTCCGCTTTTAAGTTTAGCTTTTTTAAAATATTCGTTTGCTTCCTTGTCATTACTGCTTATTGATGCAGGAATATCCATATTGATAAAATCGCAGTTATTTTTGTGGTAATGATTCAAATAATCCGTCCATCCTGATTCATTACAAATATCAACTATGCTGTGAATATCCTCAGTTGAGATGTACTCACAATTATTTTCAACAGGCAAAAACTTGTCATTCTCAATATCGTAAATTCTCAAAATACAACGGTCAGCACCCAGTGCTTTACCAATTTCACAGACAATATTTGATTTAATTTCTTCAATATTAAGTGAGCTTCTTATAATATCTGTTATACGGCGCAATAATTGTTCTCTTTCTGCTTGTTTCTTAACGGTAGAGTATAGCTCAGCCTGTTTTGCCGCAATATTTAACTGGTTTGATATGGATATAACCAGAGATATTTCTTCCTCTGTCCATTTCCTGAAATACTCGTACTCTGACAGAAAAATACCGCCCCATATTTCAGCCCCTATGCGCAAAGGCATGCAAAAAAACGACTTAACTCCGATTAACCTGTAGGAATTCTTCACATATTCAGGCAGTGAGGAGTTCGGAAGGTTTTCGATTAGTACAGGTTCATTTCTTTTAAGAAGTATTTCTGTCCAGTATTCATTTATAGCTCGCTTATCAGGCAGAGAATCCGCTCCTTTGTACAAGTCACTTACTATATGTTCAATGTAAATAAACGACTTGGAACACATAATTGCATCAAATTTCCATATAGAAGTTCTCTGAACATTTAAAAGAATGGAAACTTCCTTGCAAATAATTTTTAAAATCTCATCAATATCAAGAGAATTTCTTATGCTGTCGGAAATTAAAGCTAGAATCTTCTCTTTTTCCTCATACATCGATTTAGAAGCTGCAATACTATTCATTTTGATCCTTAAATCTGTATCCAATTCCCCATAAGGTTTCCAAGTACTTGTTGTAAGGTTTAATTTTTTTGCGGATTCTTACTATCAATATATCAATTGACCTGTCAATGCAGTCGTAAGTATCTCCTTTCGTGGCATCAATAATCTGATCGCGTGTGAAGACCTTACCGGGATTACTCGCTAACAAATAGAGCGTTTGAAATTCAGTGTTAGTTAATGAAATGGATTTACCTTTAGCCGTTACGGAAAATTTTTCGGGATCGATTTCCAGTTCCCGATACTTTATGATTTCTTTAGTTTCAGATATATCTCTTTTCCTTCTTAATACGGCTTTTACTCTCGCCGTGAGAATTTTAAGACTGAACGGTTTGGTGATATAATCGTCTGCGCCAAGTGTCAATCCCGCAATTATATCGGATTCATCATCCTTCGCCGTAATTATAATAATCGGTATGTTTTGAGTTTGGGGATTGTTTTTCAAAATTCGGCAAATATCAAGACCATCCATGTCTGGAAGCATTAAGTCCAATAAAATTAGATTAGGAAGTTTATTTTTGATTTCAGTCAATGCTTGATTACCCGATGAAACACACGACACCTGATAGCCCTCTCTCAAAAGAGATACATTAATCATTTCAGATATATTTGTTTCATCTTCAATTATTAAAATATATTGCTTAGCCATGAATACCAGCCAAAATCACTAAATTATGTAATTTAAAATGTAGACACAATAAGATGATATATCTTTAAGATAACATAAATATAGTTTGGTTAATTTAAAAATAAAGTATTTCCATTTTTATAATCAATGCCTAACAGACTGATAATAAAATCCCGACAATGTTTTATATTGATATAGTCAGATTTTAAGGAATATTATTATGGGAAAAAGTGGTGTTGAAATTTTAGATTTGGACGTTAAGAAACTGACGGCTATGTTAAATGCGGCATTATCTGAAGAATGGCTTGCATATTATCAATACTGGATTGGCGCAAGATTAATGGAAGGTCCAATGAGAGCTGAAATTGAACCCGAGCTTCTGGTTCATGCCGCACAGGAGTACAATCATGCAAATATGGTGGTTGACAGAATTATTCAGCTTAACGGTACACCCGTACTGTCCCCGTATGAGTGGGTTAAATTGGCAGAATGCAAATACGAAGCCCCTGTTGACAGATATGTGGAAATTATCCTTAAGCAAAATCTTAACGGGGAACGATGCGCAATACAAAGATACAAACAAATAGCAGACTTTACAAACAGTATAGACCATGCAACTCATCAAATAGTCACAACAATTCTCGCTGAAGAACTGGAGCATGAGCAGGATATTGAAGACTGGCTGACTGATATAGAAAGACTCAAAGAAGATATCAAAAGAATAAGAACATAATTTAAATTGCCCACAAATGCCACAGTAAATAAAATATGTATGTACATATAAAGTGCCAAATTTAATGACGCAAGATTCTGCACTTGAACATAATTATAATCGTGAATTCCTGAATAAAATTGCATTCGGGAATGCGAATGATGCGTTTATACTTTTAGAATCAAATGAAAACGGACTTTCTGAAGAAGACGTTATTAAAAAACAAAAACAATTCGGATTAAACGTAATTTCAAACAGCAAAGAAAAGCATCCGGTAATAATATTTTTTATGCTGTTTGTGAATCCTCTGGCAATTCTTTTACTGTGTCTGGCTACAGTTTCTATTATTATGAATGACATCAGAACCGCAGTTATTCTGATATTTATGGTTTTACTAAGCGTTGTTTTAACGTTTATTCAGGAATACAGGTCAGGCAAAAGCGCCGATAAATTAAAAGCAATGATTCGAATATACTCAATTGTTAAGCGAAGAAAGACAAATGAGGATAAATACCCCGAAATTCAAAATGTACCTATTGCGGAATTAGTCCCCGGAGATATAGTTATATTATCTGCTGGGGATTTAATACCCGCAGATTTAATGATATTAAATTCTAAGGATTTATTTATAAATCAGTCAACACTTACCGGAGAATCTCTTCCCGTTGAGAAAACATCCGATATTCAAAATACAGGCACCATCAGCCCCTTTGATTATGAAAATATTTGTTTTATGGGGAGCACAGTAGTAAGCGGCAGCGCAGTCGGACTTGTAATAGTCACGGGGCAAAAAACTTTTTTCGGTCAAATTGGAGAAATAATAGCAAAGCATCAAAAAATAACAAATTTTGACGAAGGAATTAAAAAATTCACTTGGCTTATGATTAAATTTATACTTGTTATGGTTCCGCTTGTATTTTTAATCAACGGGTTCGGCAAAGGAGACTGGATTGAAGCCTTTTTATTTGCTGTTGCCGTCGGAGTCGGATTAACGCCGGAAATGCTTCCTGCTATCGTAACAATTAATCTTTCTCAAGGCGCTATTACAATGTCGAAAGAGAAGGTTATTGTCAAAAGATTAAATTCTATTCAAAATTTTGGAGCAATAGATGTATTATGCGCAGATAAAACCGGGACTATCACTCAAGATAAAATAATTTTAGAAAAACATGTGGATTTATTCGGAAATGAAAGTCAGAAGGTTTTCTCATACGCTTATCTTAACAGTTATTATCAGACAGGATTAAAGAACCTTCTTGACAGAGAAGTTTTAAAACATTCAGAAACTCATTACCCGTCGGCAATTCAAAATAAATTCAAAAAAATTGACGAAATCCCTTTTGATTTTGTCCGAAGAAGAATGTCCGTTATACTTCAATCAGAAGACAATAAAAATATTCTCATATGTAAAGGCGCCGTTAAAGAAATTTTTGACGTCTGCGTTAAAGCAGAAACAAAAACAGAAAAGTTTAACCTTGATAAAAACCATTTGGAAACTTTAAACAAAGTTGTAGAAGAGTTGAACTCCGACGGGTTTAGAGTAATAGCAGTAGCTTACAAAGAGTTCACCGATAGTAAGAATTCCTACACCAAAGATGATGAATCTGACTTAACGATGCTGGGTTATATAGCATTTCTGGATCCTCCCAAAGAAACCGCAGCCAAAGCAATGAATGATTTATCCAAACTCGGTATAAAGGTAAAAATACTGAGCGGGGATAATGACACGGTTACTAAAAAAATCTGTCGAGAAGTAAATTTACAGTTTGACAAGGTATATACCGGAGCGGATTTGGAAAATATGACAAATGACCGCTTTTCAGCATCAGTAGAGGAAGGTTCTGTTTTTGCAAAATTGACACCCGAACAAAAAGCTAAGATTATAACCGCCCTTCGGCAAAACGGTCACGTTGTAGGTTTTTTAGGCGACGGCATTAATGACTCGGCTGCATTAAAAGCATCCGACGTCGGGATTTCTGTTGATACAGCTGCAGATATAGCAAAAGATACGGCGGATATTATTTTGCTCGAGAAAGACCTTATGGTCTTGAGTAAAGGTGTGATGAGAGGAAGGCAGGTTTTCGGAAACATAATCAAATACATAAAAATGGGAGCAAGCTCTAATTTCGGTAATATGCTCAGTATCATCGGCTCATCATTATTTTTACCATTTTTGCCGATGCTGCCAATTCAAATCATAGCTAACAACATGCTTTATGATATTTCACAGACAACTATTCCGACTGATAATGTTGATGAGGATTATCTTAAGCAGCCCCGAAAATGGGATATAAGTAACATTACAAAGTTTATGTTTTTCATGGGACCTGTCAGTTCACTTTTTGACTATGCAACTTTTTTCAGTTTGCTTTATTTTTTAAATTGCTTCAACAACCCTGCATTGTTCCAAACAGGATGGTTTGTCGAATCTGCCGTATCTCAGATATTAATCATACACGTAATCAGAACTGCAAAAATCCCGTTTATTGAGAGCAGAGCAAGTACTCCATTAATAATAAGTTCTGTATTAATTGTATTGTTTGCAATATGGCTGCCGTATTCACCTTTTGCCGATAGTTTGGGTTTCGTTAAGATACCGGTTGAATATTGGACAATACTGTCTATAATTTTGCCCTGTTATATTATTTCAACAACAGCGGTAAAAAACCTTATCGGCAAGAAATACAATATAATCTGACAGCTTGTTATTCATTTCTTACTTAGCATTATTAATTATCCTGAAAGAATTGAACATGCCGTTTTGTGCCTTTTTATGATTGGGATCCAGTGCTAAGCATTTTTTAAAATTATTTATGGCTGCTTCGTGGGCACCGTTTTGAGCCAACCTGTTTGCCAGATTATAGTAATACTCGGGGTCATCGTCATACTGATAAGGCGCACCGGTTTTTATTGTAGTAGTTACGTTCTGCCCTGTATTATTTTGAACATATGCTTCTTTTGCCAGTTCAACGGCAATTGTAAGTGACAGCCTTGCATTATGATGGTCAGGTTGAAGAAACAAGACTTTTTCAAACTGCTTAATTGCATCCTCATACTTACCTTGTTCGGCAAAAAATAATCCCGTAGAATAGTATTTTTCGGGGTCCTCATTTCTGCTGCTGTTTATTTGAGTAATGATGAAATACAATGAGCTTCTTTCAGCATTATGGTTAGGATTGATTTCAAGACACTTTTTAAAATCTGCTAATGCAGCCTCATAGTCACGATTTAATTTGTGTTTTACTCCCGAATTGAAATACACCTCTGCATCTTCAGTTTTCTTTTCTGATTGAGGCTCCGGCGTTTCAGTTTTATTCTGTGCCGCTCTCATTAGCTCAATGGTGATTTCCCGAGCTAATCGAGCTTCGATGTTATCCGGATCCAACTCAAGGCATTTTCTGAAATTATCTAACGCTTCTTCAAAATGGTTCTGCTCTGCAAGAAAAAGACCTATACTGTAATATTTTGCCGGATCATCAAGAGTTTTTTCGTTAATCGTTCCCATAAGATGGGCTAACGAGTCTTTTATGTACTGATTTTCAGGAGCAAGTAAAAGAGCTTTGTTTATGCATTCGCAGGCGTGTTCCAAATCGCCCATTTCACTGTAAACAACCCCAAGATTATAATAGCCGTTAAAATCTAAAGGCTTTATTCTTACAGAATTGTTAAAACAGTCTATTGCTTTGCTGTAATATTTTTTTTCAATGTAAATTAAACCGAGATTATAATGCGATTCGCTGTCGTTAGAATTAAACTGAAGAGCTTTTTGAAAACTTTGAACAGCTCTGTCCAAATCTCCCATTTTGTACTGGACAAGTCCGATATTGTAATAGACCTCATCTCTTTCCGGATTTTCTGCAACACATCTTTCAAAAGACTCGAGAGCAAGCTCATATCTACCCTCCTCAAAGTATTTTGAACCTGCATCATAAAAAATATTGTTTAAATTATCCATGCTCTATCCCGGTAAATTTACCTCAATAATTTGATACAAAATCAATTGATACTTCTGCAAAAAAAATAACAAAAAAGGAAGCATAATATCATTTTTTTATTATAACAAATTATCTACAAAAGTTTAATATGATAAATATAGATATTTTAATTTTTCTTTGAAATTTTAGACCAAGAATCCCTTAAAGTAACAATTCTGTTAAATACAGGCTTGTCAGCAGAATAGTCAAAATCTTTGCAGAAATAACCCTGTCTTTCAAATTGATACCAACCGTCAAATTTGTCTTGCAAGATACTCGGTTCAATACAGCAGTCACGGAGAACGGCTAATGAGTTTGGATTTAAATCCTCTAAATAATTTTCAGGATTTTCTTCAGTTAATAGCCTGTCATATAGGCGGATTTCAGCATTAAGCGCATGTTCGCAGGCAACCCAATGAATCGTGCCTTTAACTTTTTTTCCGCTTGTGTCCGTACCGCTTTTCGATTGCGGGTCATAAGTACACCTTAATTCAACTATTTCACCTGCGTCATTTTTGATAATTGTTTCACATTTAATAATATAAGCATGTCTGAGTCTGACTTCGCTGCCGGGTGAAAGCCTGTAATATCCTTTTGGCGGTTCTTCAAGAAAATCGTCTTTTTCAATATAAATAGTTTTTGTGAAAGGAAGTTTCCTTGTACCTTCTTTGGGTACATCATGGGGATAATAAGAAGCATCAAGCCATTCGGTCTGACCTTCAGGATAATTTTCAATGACGATTTTTAAAGGTTTTAATACGCACAGCACTCTTGGTACTTTTTGATTTAAATCATCTCTGATACAAAACTCAAGCTGTGCCATATCAACAACGCTGTTTGCTTTTGCAATGCCTATACTGTCGCAGAAATTTCTGATTGCTTCAGGTGTGTATCCTCGGCGTCTCAATCCTGAAAGAGTCGGCAGTCTCGGATCATCCCAGCCGTTTACATAATTATTCTCAACCAATTCAAGCAGTTTTCTTTTGCTCATAACCGTATAATTTAAATTTAATCGTGCAAATTCGTACTGATACGGTCTTGGCAGCGGAAGTTCGAGCTCATCAAGAATCCAATCGTATAATTCTCTATTATTCTCAAATTCAAGAGTACATATTGAATGAGTAATTCCTTCAATATAGTCAGACAAACAGTGAGCAAAATCATACATAGGATAGATACACCAATTGTCGCCTGTTCTGTAATGGTGTGCATGTCTAATCCTGTATAAGAGGGGGTCTCTCATTTTCATATTAGGAGAAGACATATCAATTTTTGCTCTCAGGACATGCTCTCCGTCTTTAAACTCGCCTGCTTTCATTTTGCTGAAGATTTCCAGATTTTCTTCGACAGTTCTGTTTCTGTAAGGACTTTCTTTGCCCGGCTGAGTAACCGTTCCCCTGTATTCTTTAATTTCTTGTTCGTTTAAACTGCAAACATATGCTTTCCCCATTTCAATAAGTTTTACAGCATAGTCATAAAGCTTTTCAAAGTAATCCGATGCAAAAAACATTTTATCGTTCCAGTCAAAGCCCAGCCATTTAACGTCATTTTTGATTGATTCAACATATTCCATACTTTCTTTTGTTGGATCGGTGTCATCAAAGCGCAAATGAGTAATCCCGCCTTCATAATCAGCAGCAATTCCGAAATTCAGGCATATAGATTTAGCATGCCCGATATGCAGATAACCGTTTGGTTCAGGCGGGAATCTCGTTATAACTTTGCCGCCGTATTTCCCGGTTCTGATATCTTCATTTATGATATTTCTCAAAAAATCAGTTTTCTTACCCAAATCGTTGTTATCTGCCATTTTTAATGCATGCTCCGTTTCTTCATATTATCAATATCAAAAGTTTAGCATAATATCTTTTGCTTGAGATAATACAAAAAAATGGCTCTTAACAGCAGATTGCAAAAAATATTATATGACTTTCTAATGTAAAAAATAAATTTCTGATTTATCTTTCATTTAACAATTTATTTTGAATATTACGGAGTTTATTATGAGCAAAATACAGATAATTGTTACAAGCTGCAGCAGACGAAGTTTAGAGATAGAACAAATGAAAGACTTTTTTGAGGGGAACGGATACGATGTTGCGGATGATAACTGGAATATAGATACAAATGCCGATTATATCCTTCTCAATACCTGTGCCTTCACAAAAGCGGCAGAGGATTTCGGAATAGAAACACTTCGAAAGATTCAAGCAAAAATGAAACCCACCGCAAAAGTTATTGTATGCGGGTGTATGCCTGAAATCAACAAAGAAAGGCTTCAGGAAGAGTTTGACGGGGAATTTTTCGGTCCCCGTTCTTATGAAAGTTTGAATGAAATATTTAAACCCGGCAGGAAGTTTCAGGAATTTAAACGTCCCAATATCATAAAAAAATCATTGCTATGCAAGATTAGAGATGATATAGACAAAACGGCCGACACGCTAAAAACTTTTGACGGCAGTATATCAGGCTTAATATACATTGCCAAACAGCTATCAAACGGTATCAGTAAAAGATTGATTCAAAAAATCGCAAACATTGAAAGCTCAAAGATTTTTTACATTCAAATTCAGGAAGGATGTCCTATGCATTGCACCTACTGCGTAATAAGGCTCGCCATAGGCAGTCTTAAAAGCCGCAGAATTCACGAAATCATGGAAGAATTCCGGCATGGACTTGAATTGGGGTATAAAAATTTTCAATTATTGGGTGATTGTGCCGGAGCCTACGGACTCGATATTGGAGTTAATCTCGGAACACTTTTAAATGAATTTATAAAGACTGACGCAGAGTTCAAGCTCGACATTACCGATATTTCACCGCAATATCTGCAATTAATCAAAGAACCTCTGATAAAGCTTTGTCAAATGAACAAAATTTCAAGTTTTTATATACCGATACAGTCAGGCAGTTCAAGAATATTAGAGCTTATGAACCGGCTCTGCGATGTTACAAAATTGAAAAAGGATTTAATCGATATCAGAAATTCATCGGACAAATTTGCATTTGGAACATCGGTTATAGTCGGGTTTCCCTCAGAATCTATACTAGAACTTGAGGAAACGATTGCTATGTGTAACGATGTCGGATTTAATTGGGTTTGGTGCCATAGTTTTTCTGCCAGACCAGAAACAGAAGCAGCTGTTATGCCCTATCAAATCGAGGATAATGAAATCCTAAAAAGATCGGAATATTTTAAATCTGTTCTAAAAGAAAAAGTTCTTGTCACCAATGCTCAAGATACGGCAGGAAGTAAAACCTGTCAGGGATAAAGCAAAAAGCTACATTTCCATATTCATCTGAGTGAACTGGACAATTTTGTTTTTGCCTCTGGATTTTGCCGCGTAAAGAGAGTGTTCTGCATATCTTACGAGTGTTTGAGCTGTCTCATCATCGATATCCGCAGGGAAAGGATAACTGGATATCCCTCCGCTGATTGTAACAATGTGTCTTTCTTCTTCTCCTTCGGGGATAAATTCCATTTGTGCAATATCCGCTCTTAATCTGTCGGCAAAAACATACGCGCTCTCTTCATCAGTATTGGGAAGCAGGAGCATAAATTCTTCATCACCGTATCGCGTTACAATATCTTCTTTTCTGGCATGTTTATTAAGCATTTGGGTTACGGATTTCAACAATACATCGCCCCAATCATAACCATAGATGTCATTAACTGATTTAAAATAATCAATATCGAGAAGCAATAATGATAACGGAATATTATAACGTTTTGAACGGGATAATTCGGCTTCCAATCTTTGGTGGAAATAAGTTCTGTTATATAGTCCCGTCAATTCATCAGTTGTTGAAACAATTTTAATGCACTCTTTCAGTTCCTTTATTTTCAATAGATTTCTTATTCTTATGTTTAGCACATCCCTGTCAACGGGTGTCTGAATAAAATCATATGCTTCGCACCTGACATAAAGACCGGGATTAAAATTATCAGTTACAAATAACGTCGGAAAATGAAATTTTGTCCTTACAAGCAAATCACTGATGCAACCCGAGTCGGCATCAACTATAACTACGCCTTTGTCTTCATCAATGTTGCCTATCTCTTCAAGATTATAATTTTTTAATTCAATTTCATCGTTTTTTAATAACCCGTTTAAATTTGAAACCCCGCCATGGCTGTAAATGCTAATTTTCTTCATATTACCACCGTATTAACTATTACTTGATTAATTTTATCAAATTATTATAAAAAAAAATACGTTTATACGTTAAAAGGGCGGGAATATATTCCCGCCCTGAAAGTTATTCGTAAAAAAGTTCTACTTGTTTACGAGTTCTTTGAATTTTTTGCCTGCTGTGAAAGCCGGAACTGTTTTAGCAGCAATCTTGATTTCTTTACCTGTTTGAGGATTTCTGCCTGTTCTTGCTTTACGTTTGCGAGCTTCGAATGTACCGAAACCGACTAATGTTACTTTTTTACCTTTAGCAACTGTTTTTTCTACAACGTCCATAAGGACTGAAAGAACTTCAGAAGCTTCTTTTTGTGTAACCTTAGCTTTTTTGGAGATTTCTTGTACTAATTCTTCCTTATTCATCCGTAAACTCCTTTCAATAAATAAACGGATAACACTGACATGACTATTATATTGATAAAGTCGAAATGCGCAAGCTTTTTTTGTGAAGTATTAAATATTTTCAGAAACAATTCGTTTGAATATCTAACGGTCATATGAGTTTAGAAATTTCCGAATATCGCATATTCCGGTTAATTCAGCAAACGCCAAAATATAAGACATTTCAGGAATATGGCTCATAAAATCAATCATTCTAAAGGTGACGACATTTCTGAATTTCAATAATATACCGAAATACTCTTTCCTAAAGCGGATTGATTGTCTCAAAAAAAAGAAAGCTGCCGAAACGGCAGCTGCAAGACAATCTTGGGAGGAGATTTGGGGGTTGTTTGTTTACATCTTAATTAAGAGTCAAGGCAAAAAAAAATTGTCTTTTTTTCTTCAAATATTACAAAATTGTTACAAAGATTTCCAAAAGTCGCGGAATAACAGCACTTTAATTATGAGAAACTTAACTAATAACATTTTTGATTTATATTTAGTAGTGACAAGCATATAAAAATTTTTTTTTCGATGGTCTATAACAATTTTAAAACTGAATTTATGTTGGAGGCTTACAGGACTGCTCAATCTTCTGTAAATGAAGTCCCGGTCGGTGCGGTTATTGTTAAAGGCGGAAAGATTATCGCAAAATCAGGAAATTTGAAAGAAACCGAAAACAATCCCTGTATGCACGCAGAAATAGCTGCAATAACAGAAGCCTGTAAAAATCTCAAAAGCTGGCGTCTTGATGACACCTCAATTTATGTAACATTAGAGCCCTGTCCAATGTGTGCGGCTGCAATTTTGTACGCCAGAATACCAAACGTTTATTTTGGAGCCTATGACAGTCTTTACGGTGCATTTGGTTCGGCATTGAATATGCAGGAATATATTAACTTTTATCCAAAAGTCAAAGGCGGAATTATGGAAAAGGAATGTTCCGAACTGCTTAAAGAGTATTTTCAATCAAGACGGTAAATATTTGTCAACATTTTCATAATTCTGTTTCCAAATTTCTCAATAAATGCTTAAATATTAACAGCTCCATGCTGTTGTCCGTTTTGATCCTACAAATTTTCAAAAGGGAGCTCTATCTCCGATGATATTGAAGTAAACCTAACGCGTATTAGGAAACGGAAAGTATCAGGGGGGGCACCCACCTATCTGAGGAAGATAGGTTTCAAAACCTCAGCTGTATGGAGTGATTTTTTAAAAAAGCTTCCCATTTATACGGGAAGCTTTTGACATACTAATAATTTGTTTTAGCGAATAATAAAGTTTTGCATACCAAGTTATGCTCCTGTATCATTTAGAAAATAATACGTGACAAAAAATGGATAACTATACGTTTAATTCGGATAAATTCTTAACATGGCACGAATGCCGTAAGAAGTATTATTTAAAATACATTAAGGAGATAAAAGTACCTCAAATTGAAAATCAATTTGAATTAGGTAAATCAGTTCATGCATTAATTAATTATTATTTGAGAGGATTTGATGTCAAACCTCTTTTGAAAAATGCGTCAGATGATATTAAACAAGCGTGGAATGTAATAACAAGCAGTAATTTTTTATCTGCTAATAATGTATTTTTAACGGAATGGCAGTTTAACTGCAGCCTGAAGAACACTGAATACTGGCTTAGCGGACGAATTGACGCAGTGTTTTATGACGGACTAACATCAAAATATACTATTGTTGATTGGAAAACAGGTCAAACCATTCCGAAGAATGCTGAAATGAATCCTCAAACAATACTGTATCTATATTCTTTTTTCAAAGCTCAAAATGATTTAAAAATATCATTCAAACAAGATGATTTAGCATTTGAATACGTTAAAATTTCGGAGTGCATCACAACAAAACGCGTCAATTATTCTGCGAAGCTCGAAAATATTTATGAAGACTATCTGATTGCTACTTTACAGGATATAGAAAATGAACTCGAATATAACAGAACCGACTGCTGTACCTCAAAATTCTGCGAATATGCAAACATCTGCCAAAATATTTAAAATTTCTTAAAAGCCGCCTAAAAAATTTGTATCGTTATTATTCATATATACAAAAGCGTATAATATATTAGGCATAAACCACCTTGTGCCGATTTCAAGCATAATCTTCGTTGCTTCGTTAGGTCCCGAAACATAAAATTCAGTTCTGTTGCAAATTATGTTATGAAACATATCAGCCACAATCAAAACATAAGTTTCCTGTGAAATTTCTTCCGATTCTAATTTTAAGGGGTAACCTGAACCGTCGTTTCTTTCATGGTGATTTAAGACAATTTGAGCAACACCCTCACTGTATAATAACTCATCACGAATTATGCCGTACGAAATCTTTGGATGTTCTTCAAGAAGAGATTCTTCAACTGCACTCAGGGCTTTTTTATCCAATATATCCGTAGGAAGCCTTTTTTTGCCTATATCATGAAGCAACGCTGCTAAAGCAATATTATTTATTTGGCTCCTTGTCATCTTCAAACTTGCAGCCAGAGCGGTACTCAATATCGCAGTATTGATACCATGAACCTGGTGATAATCTCCTTCAACAAGAAGCTGTGATTTATAAACCATATTATCGAAATTATTCAGCGTTCCCTGAACAATTTTATTCCTGAGTTCGTAAAAAACAGTTGACTTAGTTTTAATTTCGTCATTTGCAGCCGCTCTCACAGCATTAGAATAGTGATGCTTTATATATTCAAGCAGCTCCGGGGTAAGTTTTTTAATTTCTACTTCAGGCGGAAAATATAAATCCTCAATCTTGATTTGATTTAAATTTGCTGATGGTTTTGGAATATCAACGACAGACACTTCCAGAGCTGATTGCAGCTCTTCCAGAATATCATCGTCCTGTTTATACAATGCAGATATGTATTTTAATTGAAGAATCCTTCCTGCTGTTAGTGCTTCCCCTTTCTTCATTACAATATCGCCTTCCTCATTATACAAATCAAACGGAAGCTCTTTTTTGTCTATTAATTCTCCGATGGATATTTGCTTCAATTAATGCTCTCCGGCAAATTAATTATTCCCATTCTATTGTGCTTGGGGGTTTGGAAGATATATCATAGACAACTCTGTTAATCCCCTTCACCTCATTTATTATACGATTTGAAATCAATTCTAACAAGTTATGAGAAACTTTAACCCAATCTGCCGTCATGCCGTCCGAACTTTCTACTATACGAATGACTGCCACATTTTCGTATGTACGCTCATCACCCATAACACCGACTGATTTTATCGGCAAAAGAACTCCGAATGACTGCCATACCTTATTATAAAGACCGGCTGCTTTCACTTCATCCACTATTATCTTGTCTGCTTTTCTTAATATTTCGAGCTTGTGTTTATCAATTTCCCCGATGATTCTGACTGCCAGACCCGGACCCGGGAACGGCTGTCTGTTAATAATTTCTTTGGGCATCGAGAGTTCGCCTGCAATCAATCTGACTTCATCTTTAAATAACTCTCTGAACGGCTCAACAAGTTTCAGGTTCATTTTATCGGGTAAACCGCCTACATTATGATGGCTTTTTATAGTGCACGAAGGACCGTTAACCGAAACACTCTCGATAACATCGGGGTACAGAGTACCCTGAGCAAGAAATTTTACGTTCTTAATTGTATTTGCTTCTTGTTCAAATACCTCGATAAATTCTCTGCCGATGATTTTTCTCTTTTGTTCAGGATCGATAACACCTTGCAGCGCTTTTAAGAATCTGTCCTCCGCATCAACATATATAAGATTGATTTTAAAATTATCTTTAAATATCTTAACAACCTTCTGTGCTTCGCCATCGCGTAAAAGCCCGTTGTTTACAAATATACACTTTAGCTTATCTCCGACGGCTTTATGCAGTAGTACGGCAAGGGTTGAAGAGTCCACACCTCCGCTTAATCCGCAAATAATATTGCTCTCTCCGACCGTTGCTTGTATTTCATTAATCTGTGATTTAACAAAATCACCTATGTTCCAGTCAGGCTTGCAATTGCAGATTGCAAACAGGAAATTTTTTAATATTTCCCTGCCTCTGGGTGTATGCTCGACCTCGGGATGGAACTGTACGCCGATAAAGTTTTTCTGTTTATTTTCGATGGCACAATAAGGGGTATTTTCGCTCACTGCAAGCAGTGAAAAACCATTCGGAATGCGGGTAATTTTATCACCGTGACTCATCCATACTTTAGTCTTTTTAGTGCTAAAGCCTTTAAAAATATCCGAATAGTCACTAATTGTTATGAAAGCGTTTCCGTATTCTTTTTTTGCGGATTTTTGAACTTCTCCGCCTAAAACCTGACACATGAGCTGAAGCCCGTAACAAATGCCAAGCACGGGTATACCCAAATTGAATACCTCAATATCGCATATAGGTGCATTTTTTTCATAAACACTGGACGGACCACCCGAAAGGATAACCCCTTTTGGATTAAAGTCTTTAATTTTTTTTATGGGACAGTTAAAAGGGTATATTTCGCAGTATACTTTCTGTTCTCTTATTCTCCTTGCTATGAGATGAGTGTATTGGGAACCGAAATCCAGTATTAAGATTTTATTTTCTGATTTTTGCCTCAAATTAATATCCCCGTTTTAATTAGAAAATATCGTAGCATAAGCAGATGTTTTTAATACAATTTCATATGTAAAGTTCAGTAAAGCTAAAATATATGATGACTAAATCCCTGTTATCGTTCATAATATATGATGTATTATCACTTGTGATACTTCTCTTTAAAAATAACAAAGCAAGCGTGAGGTTTAGGTTTGAAGAGATATTTTTTTGTTTTAACAATGACGGCAGTAATACTGCTTAATTTGTTATGCAAAACAGCTTTAGCTGAGGGTAATTTCATAATAAGAAACGTTATGAGAGACGATTCCGGCAATATGGTTCTTTTAAACGGCATCAATGAAAACAAAAATATTAATTTTAAAGTCTCTTCACTGTCCGGTCCCGACAGAGTCGTGGTCGATATCGTCGATTCAATACTTCCGGACGTCAAACGAAGTTTTGATAATCTGACAAAAGATATTTCGAGCTTCAGAATAGCCCAATTCTCAACAAACCCAAACATAGTCAGAGTTGTTTTTAATGTTAATTCAAAAGACAGTTTTTCGAAAATTGCTTTGTACAAATCAAAAAGCGGAATTATTTTTAAACTGAACGACATTAATAAGCCCCAAAGCATCAACAATTATTTGTATGTTTCAGGTGATAACAAACAACCTTACAGCCAAAACATTAATTCTTCGGACAAAAAATTTTCTATAAACAGAATCAAATTTTCGGATAATTCTTTAACCATATCCGGTACTGGAAATATTAATATTAAGCAGCCATTTGTGCTTCAAAACCCGAGCAGAATAGTCTTTGATATGCCAAACAGCAAAGTATCATCCGGTGATTTTCTGAAATCATTTAATTTGAGCAATAAAGACACAGTCAGGATAGGACAGTTTAACCCTGATACCGTAAGAATAACTATTGACACTGCAAAACCGGAAATTTACAGACAAATTATCTCACCTGATTTGCAAACATTAATTATTGCGCATAAGGATTTTGTCAACATATCAGATATGCCTGATTCTAAATCCACAGCTTACATTCAATCAATCAAAACATTCAAATTACCTGACAATAAAACAGAAATTCAGATTGCATTCAATAAGCCCGTTATTCATTCGTTCAGATATTTGAACGGAACAGTTGGGCTTGATTTATATAACGTTTTCAAGCCTAAAAAAACTTTAATCGAGCACTTTACAAGTTCAGAACAATGCAAGGAAATCAAAGCCGCAAATATTGACGGTTACAAAACCGGCACTTCTTTGCTTTTTTCCGCTAACCGAGGAGCAATTATTGATACTGCAATCAGCAAAGACAGTAAAATATTGAAGTTAACAATTAAAGACACTATTAATCCGAATTTACTTAATCAGCCTGCAGCATTTGTAGTCATTGACGCAGGACACGGCGGAAGCGATCCGGGCGCACAGCGAGCCGGCATTTCCGAGAAAAATATTAATATTGCGGTTGCAAAAAAAGTCAAAGAATACTTGACTAAAGCTAATGTTAGTGTAGTAATGACTCGTGAGGACGACAGTACTGTCAGCCTGCAGGACAGAGTCGGAATGGCAAATAATCTGCCTAAATCAGATGCATTTGTCAGCATACATGCGAACGCGTGTGAAAGTCACGGAGTAACAGGTATTGAGATATACTGGTTTACCCCGCAGAGCAGTGAACTTGCTAAAGACGTTCATGAAAAACTCGTTCAGTATGTAAATACCAAGGACAGAGGTACAATATACAATATGTTTTACGTGATAAAAAATACAAATGCCCCGTCAATTCTAGTAGAGATAGGTTTTCTTACCAATGAAGAAGAGAGAAACTCCCTCTTAACTCCTGAAAGGCAAGATGCTACCGCAAAAGGAATTGCGAAAGGCATATTGGACTTTTTAAAGCTTAAATCTCCTGCTTTAAGTTTTAACTTTGGTGAAATCGGAATTGAGGACAATAATGGACAATGAAAACAGACCAATAGGAATTTTTGACTCGGGTGTGGGCGGATTAAGTGTTTTAAAGAAATTAGCCAAGGAAATGCCGTTTGAGGAATATATATATTTTGGTGACACGGCAAGAGTGCCTTACGGAGAGAAAACTCCCGAACAGCTTTATTCTTTTGTAAAGGATATTTTAGACTTCTTTAAATCAAAAAATACAAAAGCGGTGTTAATGGCTTGTAATACCAGTTCTGCCATAGTTCTCGAAAAAATCAAAAACGAATATGATTTTTTGATTTTAGGCTTAATTGAACCCACAGCAAAATATATTGCGGGTATTGAAGCTGATAATATTGGTCTTATGGCTACAAGCGCAACAGTGAAATCCGATGCTTATGCAAAAGCAATTCATAAACTCGCACCTGATAAAGAAGTAATATCCGTTCCGTGCAAAGGACTTGTTGAAATAGTAGAAGCAGATATGGTGCATTCCAACGAATCCAAAAACCTGACCAAAAGTTATCTTAAACCGCTTTTAGATAAGAATTCACAAAAATTAATTCTCGGATGCACGCATTACCCTTTCTTGATTCCCGTTATTGACGAAATAACCGAAAGACCTGAAATGCTTATTGATCCGGCGGACTTTCTGGTTAAAGAAGCATATACTCAGCTTGCAGCCAGAAATTTATTAAAAACTAAAGGTCTCGGCGAAATTCAATATTACGTCAGTTCAAATCCTCAGGGTTTTCTAAGGACCGGAAGAAAATTTTATCCCGATTGCAAACTGCCTGAGTTGATTGATTTTTCAAAAGCTAAAGGGTTATGTAGAAATATTTAACCGACAAAAGTTTAATTTATCCATCAATTTTGTTCTTTATTTTTTAAAAATGATGAAACTTTTGCATCTAATTTTTCCATTTGATTTGCAAAAGCTTTACAATATTTGCTTTGGCGATATTGTGCCCAAATGTTAAGTTTGCTCCATGCATAATAATCGTCAGGAGCATTGTTTTTGGTTAAAAAATATTTGAGACAATATTCTCCCCAATCCATTAGGAAGATTTTACTAAGAGGATAAAATAGTAAAAAATTATCAACGTCCAATTGATTTGTATGCATTAACTTAGCAATGGGATAAGCAATTTTGCCGGCTTCAATTACGGCAGTCGGTCCATATTTGCGTGAAGCGTCTATAATCTGTTTAGTTGTATTGCCTTGAATACTTATATTATTATTTAGACCCGAATTTACTGTCGATATTTGCATTCCTACCTCTTCCTTATGAATTTATTTCATTCATGTTTTATTAAAACCGCTGAAACTAAAACATGCTATTTATTCTGAAATTTGTAAAGTTTCTTTAATAAATTGCTTATGAACTAGCAAATTTATTTTTGACAGGTTTTTAAACTTTTACCTAAATGTATTTTGAGGAAATAAATATATTTGTATCAAATGTGAACAATGGACAGAGTTTTGGCAGCGTATTTATAGTAAAAGTCAAAATTCGTGGAATTGATTTCAAAGTTTAAATGATACACAAAAGATAAAGTTATACAGATCAACCTGCATTTGTCAATTCAGAAAGAAGGAAATAATTGATAATACAAAAAAAATTCAGCTTAAACACCCAAATTTGTTTAAAGGGAATTTATATAATGACAGCACAAAATCCTGCGAATCAGACTCAATTTGCCGAAACTGTCAAATCAACTCAGAGTTACAGAGATTATCTTGCAAGAAATTACGCAGATGCTGAAGGTGCTCTGAATTGTGTTGTTTTGTCAGACAATACTGTAATTGGTCTCACCGGAAAGCATTCTTCGCGGTTTAACAAATTATTATATGAATATAGCCCGCTATTGCCAACCAATAAAAATGAATTAACCGAATTACAGGAAAAATCATTTAATCAACTCCTTGCTGAAGAAGGAAAGACATTAGCTGATACAGATATTATCCGAGTTCCTGAAGACAATATCTGGCCTTTCTGTTAATTTTGGCAACTTCTAATAATTACGGTTTAATTTCTCTAAATCTTCCATAAATTAAAAAAACCTTGTAAAATAACATGTTCTCGATAGAATTATATTGAGATACCATTTTTATTTGAGGTTATATGTCAAAGGAAGTCATCGAATTTGAAGGTACAATAATCGAATCATTGCCAAACGCTATGTTTCGTGTAGAATTAGAGAACAAACACATGGTGCTGGCTCATATATCAGGTAAGATAAGGAAGAATTTTATAAGAATACTTCCCGGGGACAAGGTAAAAGTTGAATTAACCCCTTATGACCTGTCAAGAGGGCGGATTACGTACCGAATGAAATAAGCATAACACTTCTCATATATGAAAGGATACAACAGTGAAAGTCAGAACGTCAGTCAAAAAAATGTGCGACAAATGCAAGGTAATTAAAAGAAAAGGCAGAGTCGCAATAATATGCGAAAACCCAAAACATAAACAAAGACAAGGATAAGGTTCAGGCTTGTCAGTTTTAAGAGCCAGCTTTTAAGCCTTAAAAATTGCAAAAAACTTGATTGTTTTTTGTCTTTTAGTTAAATTATTCTTTACGGGCAAATTTTTATATTGAGTAATTTATTTGCCTTCATACAAAAGAAAAAGCAATAAAACCAAAATTAATAAGCAGAAGGAGCATACATAAATGGCAAGAATCGCCGGAGTTGATTTACCAAGAAACAAAAGAATGGTTATAGCATTAACCTATATTTACGGTATAGGACCTGCTTTTGCAGAAAAAATTCTTGCGGAGTGCCGTATTTCCGTGGATACCAAAACAGACAATCTCACGGAAGATGAAATCAACAGACTTAGAGAACAGATTGACAAGTACACAGTTGAAGGCGACCTTCGAAGAATTGAAGGCATGAATATAAAGAGGCTAATTGAAATCAATTCATACAGAGGTCAGCGTCACCGTAAAGGGCTGCCGGTAAGAGGACAAAGAACAAAAACTAATGCCAGGACAAGAAGAGGCAAGAGATCCGGTCCTGTCTCCAAGAAAAAATAATAAAACAGGAGAATAATAAACTATCATGGCAAAAGCATCAGCTAAATCCAAAGTAAAGAAAAAAGAAAAAAAGAACATACTTCAGGGTAGAGTTCATATTCAATCTACATTCAACAATACAATAGTTACGTCAACTGATATGATAGGAAACGCAATAGCTTGGGCTAGTGCAGGAACAAGCGCGTTCAAAGGCGCAAGAAAAGGGACACCTTTTGCAGCACAGTCCGCGGCTGAGACTGTTGCGAAAAAATCTATCGATCAGGGGATGAAGACGGTAGAAGTTTACGTTAACGGACCGGGTTCAGGCAGAGAAACAGCTATCAGGGCTATACAGGCTGCCGGTCTTGAAATTACACTTATTAAAGACGTAACAAGAATACCACACAACGGATGCCGTCCCCCTAAAAAGAGAAGAGTATAATTCCCAATCTGAGAAATAAGGAGAACACAATTGGCAAGATATACAGGACCGGTATGTAAATTATGCAGAAACGAAAATGAAAAACTGTTTCTCAAGGGAAACAGATGTTATTCTGCAAAATGTGCAATGTCACGCAGACCTTTCGGTTCAGGTCAACACGGCAAATCAAGAAAAAAATTGTCTGAGTATGCAACACATTTGAGAGAAAAGCAAAAAGTCAGACATTCTTATTTAATACTTGAAAAACAGTTTGCGAAATATTTTGATCAAGCTTCCCACAAGAAGGGAGTAACGGGTACGTTACTTCTTCAAATGCTTGAATCGAGATTAGATAACGTAATGTTTGCGTCAGGATTTGTTGCAGGTAAAAAACAGGCAAGACAGCTCATCAGACACAGACATTTCATAGTCAACGGCAGAATTGTTGACATACCTTCATACAGGCTCAAAGCAGGTGATGAAATATCTGTTAAGGTTGCAAGTCAAAAACTTATTAAAGAAATAATCGAATCCAATGCTCTTACACCAGAGCCACAGTGGCTGAGCGTTGACAGAAATGATTTAAAAATAAAGGTAATTGCGCTCCCTGAAAGAGATCAAATAAATCCTTCATTCAAAGAGCAGTTAATCATTGAATACTATTCTAAATAGTTAGAGATATTTTGGAGGAAAAATACCAGTTATGGATTTAAAGATAAGATGTATCAATACAACAACAGACTCAGACGGTACAATATATGGCAAGTTTGCAATTGAGCCGTTAGAAAGAGGCTACGGGACAACAATCGGCAACTCATTAAGACGCGTGCTGCTCTCTGGTCTTGAAGGCGCAGCAGTCACTTCGGTAAGAATTGAAGGTATAACTCACGAGTATACATCCATACCGGGAGTTGTCGAAGACGTAATTGATATCATGCTCAATTTAAAAGGGCTTGTTATTAAGTCAGAAAGCAAAGAACCGCAGCATTTGAGACTCGACGTTGACCGCAGCGGTCCTGTTTTCGCTTCTGATATTCAACTTCCTGCCGGAGTCAAAATCGTAAATCCGGACTGGATTATAGCCACCATAGCAGAAGGCGGCGGACTGCATGCTGATATAGTTGTAGAAACAGGAAAAGGCTATCTTACATCAGACGTATTAAAAGACAGCAAATCCGCGATGCCAATTGACATGTTGCCGATTGACGCAGCATTTATGCCTGTAAGAAGAGTCAGCTACACGGTTGAAAACACACGCGTTGGACAAATCACAGACTATGACAAACTCATATTAGAAATCTGGACAAACGGCAGTATTGATGTAACAACGGCATTAAGCTCTGCAGCAAATCTTCTTATAGAACACTTTGTTCCGATGGCTCAATTATCAGGTCCCGCAGCAATGGTAGGTACAGTACCCGTTGTACCGGAACCAAAAGCAGAACCTCAAACACCTACAATCGGAATTGAAGAACTGGAACTTTCAGTTCGAGCTTATAACTGTTTAAAACGCGCAAGTATTAATTCCTTAACAGAATTGCTTGTGAAATCAGAGCATGATTTGCTCAATATAAAGAACTTCGGTAAAAAATCAGCTGACGAAGTTATTGAAAAGCTTCACCTTTTTGGTTTAAAGCTCGCTCCAAATCCCGAACCTGTTGAAGGTGAAGAGGAAGAAGAAGCTGTTTCGTAAATTAACAACAAATTAGGAAAGATAAAAAATGAGACACCAGTGCAAAAGACATCAATTGAACAGACCGCAGGATCAGAGAAAAGCTCTGTTAAAATCATTAGCGACATCTCTGTTCACATATGATGAAATAACGACAACAATGGCAAAAGCTAAGGCTTTGAAAGAATATGCAGAACACATTATCACAATCAGCAAAAATGATGATGTTCATTCAAGAAGACAAGCATTGAAATATATCCATGACCTTTCAACAGGTTATGCAATATGTTCAAAATGCGGTAAAACCGTTTCCACTGCTGAACTCAAAGACGATAAAGCTTGTGAATGCGGCGAAAAAATGATGGACATGACAGTACTTCGCAAACTGTTTTCAAAAATTGCAAAAAATTATGAAAACAGAAACGGCGGATATACAAGAATTTACAGATTGCCACCAAGACGCGGAGACGCATCAGAAATGGCGTTAATTCAGTTAGTATAAAAGAAAATGCCATATACCGAAACAAAAATTGAAAGCTTGACAGGAGAATCTTTATTAAGATTCTCCCAACGCTATGCAATGATTGTTGAATATAACGGTTATGGATACAGCGGCAGTCAAAAACAGTTAAATGCCCGAACAATCCAATCTGAAGTCGAAGAAGCCATTTTAAAAATCACGGGCATAGTTACTAAGACTGTATTTTCAGGCAGAACGGACAGCAAAGTCAATTCAAAAGGACAAACTGTTCATTTCGATCTGCCTTACAAAGCAAATATCAACAAACTACTCTATTCTTTAAATTCAGTACTGCCTGCGGATATTGCGGTAAGAGAGATTATTGAAACCGACAGAGATTTCCACGCTCAAAAGAGTGCTAATTGGAAATGGTATCGGTACACCATTTTCAACAGAAGAGAAAAATCGGTCTTTCATAACCATTCCTCATTGCATGTTACGCAGAAGCTCAATGTTGCTGAAATGAACAAGGCATTGCAATTTCTTATCGGAGAACACGATTTTTCGGCGTTCAAAAGTTCGGGAGGCAGTGTACCGGGTACTATCTGCAACATGATGAGCGCACAGTGTTTTAGTGAAGAAGATTTCATTCACATTGACATTGTTGCGAACCGTTTTTTATATAACATGATTAGAATTATTGCAGGAACTCTTGTAGAAATTGGTTCAGGCAATTCTAATGCGGAGTATATGCAGGAAGTTCTCAATTCAAAGGATAGAAAAACAGCGGGTAAAACGGCAAGACCTGAAGCATTGACGTTAATGTCCGTAGGTTATAACATGAAATATAATTTCGAAACATTAAATAAGGAGAAAGCAAACAATGAAATCCTATTGCGCAAAGCCTCATGAGGTTGAAGCAAAATGGTATTTAATAGATGCGGAAGGACAAACGCTCGGGCGTCTTGCATCATTAATTGCCGATATACTTCGGGGCAAAAATAAACCTCAATACACACCGCACATTGACACAGGCGATTTTGTCATTGTCATTAATGCCGAGAAAATTAAAGTATCGGGCAAAAAAGAAACCGATAAACTCTATCGCAGTCACTCAGGATATCCTGGCGGATTTAAAGAAATCAGTTTTAAAGACCTTCTTGCAAAATCACCGGAAAGAGTTCTTGAGAAAGCAGTTCGTGGTATGATTCCTCATAACACACTGGGTGAACAGCAATATATGAAGTTAAAAGTTTATGCAGGACCAAATCACCCGCATGAAGCCCAAAAACCGATAGAATACAAACAAGTGGAGGTTAATAAATAATGCCGGATACAAATAATTGTGGAGTTGGTCGCAGAAAGACCGCAATAGCAAGAGTTAAATTAGTCCCCGGTAAGGGAAAAGTTATTATAAATAACAGAACAATCAAGGATTATTTCGGAAACCGTTCTGCATTGGAAATGATGGTTTATCAGCCGTTAGTGCTTACCAAGAACGAAACAACATTTGATGTTAAAGTTAAAGTTGTCGGAGGCGGCGTCAGCTCACAAGCCGGAGCTATCAGACACGGTATTTCTAGAGCTTTGCTTCTTGTAGCAGATGAAAATAAACCCATTCTCAAGACAGAAGGACTTTTGACGAGAGACGCAAGAGAAAAAGAACGTAAAAAATACGGCAGAAAAAGAGCCAGAAAACGCTTCCAGTTCTCGAAACGTTAAGTATTTATCAAAAAACCTCCCGTTTGGGAGGTTTTTAGTTTATATACAATGGTCTGTCACTTTTAAACTTTCCCCCGGTCATTATCAAACAACCGCGTTCATTAATTATAGGTAGTCCCTTTGACATTTCAACAAACAGTTCTTTAATTACCGACCATTTTTCGCTAGCGCGGCTTAGGTCTATATTTTCCGTCAAAAGCATCTTTCTTTTGACTGGTATAACTTTTATGCGATAATCTTGCGGTATAAGAATATTTACGCATTGGGACAATATTCCTGTACTCATATCATAAACATAATGGCAATCATTTTTGCCTGTAATATCTTTTATTTGAAGATGCACTTGGTTATCTTTAACAAAATTAAAAGAAATAATATTATCTGCAATTTCGCTAAATCCGCTATCCATGATATTCGCAACTTTTTCACTGTGCTGAGGTTGACTAATAATACGGGCTATCATAGCCTGTATCGTCTCCGGTCTCATGGTTTTATGCTCTTGGGAATATAATAAATCTATATTAATGCAGATTTTTAAGAGTTTTGTAATTTCATCAATAATTAAATCAGACTGTTTGGGATACTTTTTACAAAACTCGCTTACCGGAACAGCCCCAAATATAATATTTCTATTGCAGTTATTTGCAGAATTTGCATTTGATCGATTTTTATTAATAAGAGAAACTTGCATAATTATGTACGAAAATTTACGATTTTATCTTCATGCTTCTATAAAACACAAAATCAAAAATAATTGCTTTTTGGCATCTTATGTTTACATTTCTTAATTGCTGTGGATTTACACGGGCAGTTATTATATGCTTTTAAAAGACTAAGCCTATAATTTGATTTTCAGGATATAAATGAAACAAATACTCGACTACTCAAAGCTCTTTGATATTCTTAGAGATGTATATTCCGCTTTACCTTGTTATTTAGGACACGGTCATTCTTTTCCGCCTCTCAGATATTCACTTGAGCTGACCTACAAATGCAACCTGAACTGTCCCTTTTGCTATATCGGCGAATCAAGGAACAAAAACGAACTAAACCCTGAGGAATGGCTGAATCTAATAAAACAAATTCCGCCGTGGAGTCTGATTACTCTAGTGGGAGGCGAACCTCTCGCAAGAAAAGATTTCCCGGAAATCTTTTCCGCTGCGGCAAGAAGAGCAAAAGTAAACGTGGTAACTAACGGTGTTCTTTTAAATGAAGATATTATTGATCTTTTTATTAGTAGCAAGCTCTTATTGCTTAGCGTCTCTCTTGACGGTTACGGTAAAAATCATGACAAGAACCGCGGGAAAGAAGGCATATTTGAAACTATCATGAGCAATCTTGAAAAACTCAATTCTAAAAGGCAGGGTAAGAATCGCCCAATGGTGGATATTAAGACAATTGTTCTTGAAAACAACCTTGATGATTTGATAAAAATTTACAAACTATGCGCTGAAATGAATTTTGAATTTATGTCCATAGCATTTCTCAGGGCAAATAATTTAAAACAAAATTCAGTCCTTAGAGAGAGCTTTGGTGAAGAGTTTTATAAAACTCAATATGATATCAAACCGTATTTTGATATCGAGCATTTTAAGGAGGTTTATAAAGAGCTCAACGCACTTTCAAATAAAGCTACGACAACTGTCAGATTCGCTCCAAAATTTCCTTCAAATAATGAACTGAACCAAATAGAGAAATTTTTTGCAAATAGTGACAAGTGCGAGTCAGAAATTTATAATCCATGCCTTTATCCATGGTCTAATATTCATATAAACCCTGAAGGTGATATCTATCCCTGTTTAGCATATAAAATAGGTAATGTAAGAAATACGGGCATCATGGAAGTATGGAACAGCAGGAAATTCGCTAATTTTAGAAACAAACTTAAGAAACAAAAAGTATTTTCGGCATGCCAAATGTGCTGTGAACTTAAGGTAAAGAAGTAAAGCTAAAATTATGGAAAAGAAAAAAATATTATTAATATATCCGCCAAGCGGAATAATGAATAGAGAAGACAGATGTCAACAGCCGGTAAAGGAGCTTATTGTTATTCCTCCTCTGCCGCCGACTGATTTGCTCTATATGGCTGCCATAGCCGAAAAAGCCGGTTGCAACGCAATGGTTAAGGATTACAGTCTTGATGCTCAAACAGGAATTGATTTAGTCAGAGACCTTAATGAGTTCAAACCGGATTTTATTGTTATAAACGTAACCACACCCACAATTAAAAGCGACCTTCAGTACTGCACAATTGCAAAAGAAATCCTGCCCTCGATTCAAATCATTGCCAAAGGTGCACACTTTCTGACCTTTGCTGAAGAGACTTTAAAAGCATTTCCGAATTTGGACTTTGCAATTAAAGGCGAGCCTGAGCTGACTCTCGAAGAACTTCTTAACGGCAAAAATGCCCAAGACATTAAGGGATTAGTTTGGAGAAACAAAGATAAAATAATAATCAACCCCGACAGAGCGTTTAATGAAGATTTAGATTCACTGCCCTATCCTGCAAGACATCTGGTAGATAATTCTCGTTTCAGACGTCCCGATAACAACAGGGTGCAAGCGGTAATAAAAGTTTCAAGAGGCTGTCCGTATCATTGTTTCTTCTGCCTTGCAACGCCGGTTTCAGGAAAGAAAGTCAGGACAAGAAGTCCTGAAAATATTTTAGGCGAAATTAAAGAATGCATCGAAAAATATAATATAAGAGATTTTATATTCTGGTCGGATATTTTCAATTTTGACAGAAATTGGGCTGTTGAACTTTGCGAAGCCATCATAAAATCGGGACTGAAATTCACATGGGCTGCCAATACCAGAGCAGATACCGCAGATTTGGAACTGGCAAAACTCATGTACAAAGCCGGCTGCAGACTCGTCAGTATCGGCGTTGAAAGCGGCAATCAGGAAATGCTTGATAAAATGGGTAAAAAAACTACCCTTGAGCAGATACGGCAAACCGTTAATGATTTTAAAAAAGCCGGTATGAAAATTTATAACTATTTTGTCATCGGGCTTCCATGGGAAACAGAAGAAACAGTCAATGATACCGTTGATTTTGCGATAGAGCTGAACAGTGATTTCATCAATTTTTATACGGCTGTCGCATTCCCGGGAACAAAATTTTACAATTATGCAGTTGAAAATAGTCTTGCTGACTCATCAAACGTGTTAGAATTATTTAATGATGTATATTATTATCCGGTTACAAGCGGTCATC
Organism: uncultured Gammaproteobacteria bacterium; assembly: GCA_964643065.1. Classification (GTDB taxonomy): domain Bacteria; phylum Cyanobacteriota; class Vampirovibrionia; order Gastranaerophilales; family CAZEDP01; genus CAZEDP01. The sequence continues at coordinate 30,511 of CAZXPD010000007.1, forward strand.
ATTTAAGTAAAGAAAGGATATTTGAACTTCATAAAAAAGCGGTAAAAAAGTATTACCTGAGACCTGAATTTATACTTAAAACGCTGCTATCCATACGCTCAATCAAAGAATTTCAAAACTATACAAAAGCAGCATTAGCAATAATAAGAAAAAGTGACTAAATTTAGCCGATAAACCTATTATGGCTGTGATTTTAATTTGAAGGAAAAGTAAATATAAATTATGATAAATAAGACGACATTTCCAAACGGTTTAAGACTGATAACCGAATATATGCCCGAGACATATTCAGCAACTGTTATGGTTTGGATTGATGCGGGTACGAATGTAGAAAAGGCCGAGCATAACGGTATTTCACATTTTATAGAACATCTTGTATTTAAAGGAACAACAAATCGCACATCAAAGGATATTGTGCAGACAATAGAATGCACCGGCGGAAGTATAAATGCATTTACTGACAAAGAAACTACCTGTTATTATGCAAAAGTGCTCGGGAAAGACACTGCAACGGCAGTTGACATTTTGCTCGATATGACATTTAACTCCAAATTCGAGGATCATGATATTGAGCTTGAAAGACAGGTTATACTTGAAGAAATCAAGATGTATGAAGATGCGCCCGATGAACTTGTTCATGACCTTTTAATTAAATCATTCTGGGATGAGCACCCGCTTGCAAGACCTATTACAGGTTCGATAAAAACTGTAAAAAACATAACAAGGAATGATATTTTAAACTTTGCAAACGACTACTACACTCCCGACAACATAATTATTTCAGTTGCAGGCAATTTTAATGAAGAAGAAATCATTAATCTTATCAAAGATTTCACAGAAAATATCAACAGCAGATGTAAAATCAGACAAGATATCCTACCTGTTGCAAAGCCGTTAATTAATGTTAAAAGAAAAGACATAGAACAGGCTCATATTTGTATCGGCACCAAAGCAGTTTCCGTCCTCGATAAAGACAGATATGCGCTGGCAATAATTGACGTTTGTTTAGGCGGCGGAATGTCATCAAGGCTGTTTCAGACAATCAGAGAGCAGCGGGGACTTGCCTATTCCATCAACACATACGAAGCTCTTTATCGTCCGTCAGGGATATTCGGTATTTATTCAGGAGTTAACAGCCAAAACGTTAATGAGGTTATTCAATTAACTTATGAAGAAATAGAGAAATTTAAATCCGAGGGACCTGCTGAGGAAGAATTCATTCAGGCAAAAGAACAGCTCAAAGGAAGCCTTTTAATCGGGCTTGAATCCACTAAATACAGAGCAGGAAGAAACGGCAGATCAGAATTGTACTTTAACAAAATCATCAATGCCGAGGAGCTCTGCTCTGAAATTGACAACGTATCAACAGTTGACATTAAGAGAATGGGCGATTACATTTTTAACGAAACTTCAACAGCGGTTTATATACTTGCTCCGAAAAGTTACAAACACAGGGGGGGAAACTTTGGCAGAAATTGAACTTAAAATCCACAAATTACCCAATAACTTCAGCATGCCATCATACGCAACAGCAGGCGCAGCAGGAATGGATTTGACGGCAGGAATATCCGAAACAATAACATTAAAACCTTTTGAACGAAAACTTATTCCGACAGGTATAATTATCGAACTCCCGTCGGGTTATGAAGCGCAAGTTCGCCCCCGCTCAGGTTTAGCAATAAAATTCGGAATATCATTATCCAACTGCGTTGGTACAATTGATGAGGATTACAGAGGCGAAGTCTGTGTAGGATTGATAAACTTATCATCCGAAGATTATACAATCCATCCCGGTGACAGAATAGCTCAAATGATTATCTCACCGGTTCAGCGCGTTAAAATTACGGAAGTAAAAGAATTAAGTTCAACAGAGCGTTCATCCGGCGGATTTGGTTCAACAGGAAGATAATATTTTTTTACAAAGTTTTTTGTTTTTGTAGGCAAAACTCAATTGAGCTGCGAAAACATCTAGGATAAATTCTGTAATAAATTATGCCCCATAATATATTGACAACTAACGAGACTATACCAAAGATAATCTCTGTTTATTATCAATTTTATAAAAATATGCAAATAGGAATTAAATATGATATACTGTTTTTCTTAAAAAGTTCTAAGGTATGGTTAGCTACAAGAGGGTTTGGAAATGGAAGAAGAAAAAAGAATGACTCAGCATCAAATGCCGCAGGAAGAAGAAATGTCTTCAAAAGAAGAAAATCAATGCAATCATTGGCATTCTGAAGCTACAAATTCCTGTTCCGGAAGGTGTATGCTCAAAGCCAATCATTCTTCAAACCATGGCTGCGGAATTTGCCACGGTCAATGGTAAAAAATTATCCGTAAACTTGAAGAGCAGGCGTTATGCCTGCTCTTTTTAATTTAATAAGACTGCTGTTCGCGCAGTACAATAAAGAATTTACTCATTTGAACAAGATGGTTCATGCCGTTATACACTGATTTTGAGTTACTTCCAGTATCCTGCGCTGATGCAGAATCATCGTCAGAGAGTATAATGCCTCTCCTTTCCAGCTGTTTCAATATCTGTTCATCAATTTGGCTGCCCATTTTAGAAATATCTAAATTAATCATTTTTTCACTTCCGGTTTCCATCCCTATATATATTATACATAATCTATATATCTTATTGTTGATTTATTTGTTCTTCTATAAAAAATATTTACAATTCAGAAACAATTATAAATAGTCAATCGGGCGGTGAAGTTTGAAAGAATTTCAGAAAAAATGTTTTACAAAAAGGAGACAGGGATATGAATACTAAGGAAAAATTGCAGACTTTGTTTAAGAAAGCTGACATTAGGATATTGGATGATTTTTCAAACGCAGAAGAACGTCCGTGGGACTTAAGGGTCCTCAACAATAAGTTATATGACAGGATATTCAGTTCCGGGTCACTGGGTCTTGGAGAAGCATACATAGAACAATGGTGGGACTGCAGCGAACTTGAAAATTTAATATATCGAATTTTAAAGAAAGATTTGCACAGGTTTCTAAACATAGCAGACGTTATGCTGCTCATAAAATCAAAAATAATGAATCTGCAATCGTTAAAAAGGGCATTTGAGGTCGGGATAAAACACTATGACATCGGAAACGAGCTCTATGAAAATATGCTTGACGGCAGAATGCTTTATTCATGTGCTTACTGGGAAAATTCTGCCAATCTGGAGGAAGCACAGGAAGCGAAATTGGAACTCATCTGTAAAAAGCTTAAAATTGAACCCGGAATGGAAGTTCTTGACCTTGGCTGCGGTTGGGGCAGTTTAGCCAAATATATATCCGAAAAACACAATGTAAAAGTCACCGGAATATCTGTATCCAAAGAGCAAATCAAGTATGCAGATGATATTTGTGCCGGCAATGACGCATATTTTTATTTGGAAGATTACAGAGATTTTGCCAAAAGAAAGTTAAAATTCGACAGAATAGTTTCTGTCGGAATGTTTGAGCATGTCGGTTTTAAAAATTACCGGACGTATATGAAGTGCGTCAACGATTGCCTCAAGCCCGACGGACTTTTTCTGCTGCACACAATCGGAAACAGCAGCACAACTAAGTTTGGTGACGGATTTTTAAATAAATATGTTTTCCCGAACGGAGTTCTGCCGTCACTGCAGCAAATAGGCAAAGCATCAGAGATGATTTTTAACATTGAGCATCTTGAAAATATCGGACCTCACTACGAAAAAACATTATTGGCGTGGTATGACAATTTTGAAAGAAATTGGGATAAAATTACATCACTAAATCCCAAATATGATGAAAAGTTTTACAGGCTTTGGAAATATTATCTGCTCTCATGCGCAGGGGCATTCAAAGCAAAACATATTCATGTATGGCAGATAATTTTCTCGATGTATAAACCCTTTTAGAAACATGTATTTTTATAATGCCCGACTTTTATGTATAATTAGTTTCAATAAGTTTATATCAGAGCAGAGAGTGTTATGGAGGAATACAAATGACAGAATTTTCAAGCAGCGACTTAAAAGCAAGACTTGCTCAAATACAAATAGAACTCAATCATTCAGAAAATCTTGAAAAAAATCTTACGGAAAAATTATCTGACGAAGAAAAGGAATTTATTGCACAAAACCGCATCAGATATACTGATCTGGTAATTGAAGCAAACGACATTGAAAATCTTTTAGGCAGCAAAGGGGAAACAATATCTATTGATGAGCTCAAGCAAAAATATGCCGGTATAAAGGAGCTGTTAGCCGATCCCAAGCCGAGAGAGGCTTCGAATGCACTTGAGCAACGTGCAAAAAGATGCTGGACAAGATGCGTAACTTGCATTTCCTGTACAACATGCATTACCAATTCAGGTCTTCGTCCAAATGAACATTTCTGCTACCCTGCAGGATCGAGAGAATACATCTGTAATCCTAAATCTGAAACTACGGGTCAATATGAAAATGGTAAAATTGAAGACCTGAAAATCAAATGGAACAAATAAGTTTATAAGTTATGATAATTACCGAAAATAAATTTCTTCGTCTCTCAGACAACTGGCGTCTCAGAGTTGAAGGAGGACATTCAATATTATATTCTTATGATCCCGAGGTTCTTGTGTGGTATCCACTGTCAAAAGAAATGACAGCCGGTCTTCTGTTAATGGACGGCAAAAAGACATTAAGCGAAATCAAAAAAATATTGCTGTTTCTATTTGATGATGTACCTGAAACATTCATAAAAGAACTTCTCGAAAGCCTTATGCTGCTTTCGTCGAATGAACAAAACCCAAATCACATTGTAGAATATTCTGACTTAGCGTTTTCAGAAACTCACAGATATGATATTGAAAATATACTCAAAAAGATGCAAACTTACACACAGGAAGAATATGACAGAGTTGAATCTGGATTATTGCTTTCACCGTTAAATTTAACTATTATGCCGACTGAAAAATGCTTTACAAACTGTGTATACTGCTATTCCCAACGAAAAGAAACAAAAACCGACGAAATGCTTTCTCTCGAGAGATGGTTTGAAATTATTGACGAGGCTTCTGAGTTGGGAATTGAACTGGCAGTCCTGACCGGCGGAGATCCAATGGCATATCCTCATATAATACCCCTGCTCCAAAAGCTCATAGAAAAAGGATTTTTGTTTGTAATACCGTCCAAATCATTTATTTCTAAAGAACTTGCACAGAGAATGGCTGATATCGGTATGAGGAAAGCATGGAATCAGATAAGCATAGATGCCGTTTCCAACGATATTGCAAAGAAAATGGTCGGGGTTGAGAATTATGCAGAATTAGCTTTCGAATCAATTCAAAACATGATTGAGGCAGGTTTAAATGTAAGAGCCAACTGTGTAATGACGCCTATTAACTGTTCAGAGGCACTGGAACTTGTAAAAAAATTAGACGAACTCGGTGTAAAAAAAATCAGCATCGCAGGTTACGGAAGGTCCTATTACCGTCATAACGACGATTTATTTCTTACCGATGAGCAGATGGAAGTTATTAACTCTGCTGTTGATTCAATAAAGAATGAATTGAATGCAGAAATAAGCTGCAATATGTCTCGAAGAGATTATAGCGATGCATCTGTCGAACAAAGAACGCAAGAATGGAAAGAACGAGCAAAATGCTCAGGCGGTCGTTCAAGCATGGTAATAGCTCCGTCCGGAAAAGTTACACTATGCGAACAAATGCCCTGTGAAGACGAATTCTTCGCAGGAGATCTAAGTCATCAAAGCATTATGGAAATATGGAATTCAGAGCGTATAAAATTCCTGATGGCTCCTCCCGTAGAAATGTTTAAAGGAACAGCATGCGAAAAATGCGAAGACTATGAAAAATGCATGAATTACTATGGATATTGCTTCAGAGACGCACTGTTTACATACAACACAGTTTACTCTCCCCCTCCGAATTGCCCTAAAGCACCACCGGGCATTCGTTTGCAATAATTCAAAATAGAAAGACCTCTTAAAGAGGTCTTTTTATTAATGTGATGATTAGCCCTAAATCTTAAATACCGAAATAAACTTTTTAAGATTTTCGGCAATTTTTTCAAGAGAACCAGAATTATTGGTAATTTCCTTTAATGTAGTTCCTTGTTCTGTTGTAATAACGGAAATCTCTTTTGTACCCTGCTCAACTCTGGCAGTAACGGCAGATATAGTTTCCATATTCTTTACAACTTTATCCGAGTTAGTTACCAGCTCATTTGCAATACTGGAAACTTCCGAAGCCATGCCATTTACGTCTTTAGAAACATTCAGAATTTCTTTGAGAGCTCCGCCGACACTTGAAATTGTGACAACGCCGTCATCAATTTCTTTATTACTTTCTACCATTGATTTTACGACGGTTTGAGTTTTATCCTGAATGTGTTTAATCATAGATGTAATATTATCTGTTGCTTTAGCTGACTGGTCCGCAAGTTTTTTAACTTCATCGGCGACAACCGCAAAGCCTTTACCGTGTTCACCTGCTCTGGCTGCTTCAATAGCTGCGTTCAAAGCAAGAAGATTTGTCTGACCGGCAATGTTTTTGATTAAATCTACGATTTGACCGATGTCAGCGCTTAGTGTGCCCAACTCATCAACAGTAGCTGACGTTTCTACCGATGAATGTTTAATCTGATTAATTTTATCGACAGCTTTATCTGCCTGTTCACCGCTTTTAGCAGCAGTATCACAAGCAAGTCCCGCAAGTTCCACAACTTTAATGGCATTTTCACAAATTTTTTGAATAACATCATTCATAACATTGATGTCATCCAGAATTAGCGTAATTTTTGTTGCCTGATCCTGAGAACCTTTAGAAAGTTCGCCGACTTTTATTCCTACATTTTGCGCGCCTTTTGCGGTTCGCTCAGCAGCATGACCGACAATGGCAGATTCAGTAATGACTTCATCAACACTTTCATTTACTTTTTTAATAAATCCTCTTACTTGTTCGGTTAAAGTATTCAATGCAATTGCTACCTGACCGACTTCATCTTGTGAAAATACTTTAACTTCCTTAATTTGGATATGACCTGAAGTATCCTTTTCAATACCTTTAAGGATTTCATGTATTGATGCAACTATTTTCCCGCTTACAACAATAAAAATCGGAACAACAATTGCTATAAGTATGATTATGGTTACGATAAATTTACTTAAGAAATTATTTTTAATAATATCCATAAGTTTCTTTTCTGACATTGCGGTAAACAAACAACCTATTACTTGATTATCAGAGTTCTTAACAGGGCTGTAAAATGACCAGAACGGGTTGCCGACAACCATAGCTCTGCCTACAAAATCAGAACCGCCTATGAGAACCTTATCAACGACTTTTTCCGAGAGAAGAGTTCCCACTGCTCTGTTACCGTCTGGCTTCACCACGGTTGTTGCTATTCTTAAATCATCCTGAAATATTGTAACCGCAATTCCGTCGTTATCGGCTTTAACTGAATCAACAAGCTCAAGATTTCTGTTCATTAAGGAACCTGCTGCAACAGCTCCTACAACCTGACCTGAATTATTTTTAATAGCGGTTATTACAATATTAACCAATGCATCTTCGTTGAGTTTTTCTCCGCCGCGAAAATCCTTTTTAGCGCCTTCTGTGTGTGCTTTTTGCATTTTTGCCCGTTCATATAGTTCTTTATTTTCTTTTAGCAAGTCATCCTTCAAAACAATCTCGTAAGATGTTATTGTTTCTTTATTTGTCATTGCCTTCTTCAAAAGTTTGTCTAAACTCGCAAACTTACCGCCGCTTCTTGAGGGATTATTATAGTCAGCAATAATTTTTCCGTTTTTATCAACAACGAAAAATATATCTGTTGTTTTATTCTTAGCTATCGGCATAACGTGATTTTGTAATACGGAATAGTCTCCGTTTACAATAGAATTTACCGATAAATCAGCATTTGCAATGAACTCAGTCCCTTGTTTTAATTCAGAACGCTCTTCCAGGAGTTTCTGTTGAAGAATTCTGTAATATATTTGAGCATCTGTTACAGCAACCTTTTCCGTAAACTGTACAAAACTGTTAAATACCGAATAAGATATAACGCCAATGGTTAATAGAATTGAAATGATACCCAGCAATAAAATTTTAGACTTAATTGACATATTATTAAGTCTGCTTAAACCCTTCACCGACATAAATGTTCCTCCAAATTCAACTATACTTAATATAATAAATAATCTTCACTGTTACTTTATAAAAGTATATCATTTTTGTATAAACATTGGCTAACAATTAAATCATTTTTAATATGAAATACAGAAAGAATGTGGGCAATAATTTATTAAATTTGTTAATTTTTTAAAATTTTGATCATTTTTCTTCGTCTCATCAGAGTTTTTTTAAAGAAAAATGAGGTATGGGTACATAATAAGTGCAAATTTAATAAAATATACAAATAATATTACTGAGATAATATTGTAACATTCTATTAACAATTTAAGGATTAAAGAACTTAAATGTTTTAATTTATTTGTTAATGAGGGTTTGAAAAATTCTGATAATTTTGAAAAATCGAATTTTTCAAACCCGACCTTGGAAAGGTTGTTAAACCGGAGTTATACAAAAGGAAAGGATGAGTTTTCTTTTTATAACTCATACGTGCGAGAGGCAATAACAGCTGCGAGAAGCCGTCAATTTAGCCTTGACAAAGGATAATGTAAGTTACGAGAAAATATAATTAATTTGCATCTTCAATTACAAAGCTGATAATTTAAAGGGCTTTGCCGATTGAAAAAGCCATCCCCAAAGAGTTACCCACAGAAAAATATTGTTGGATTTCCGGAGCATAGAGCATCGGCTTTAATTTCGACATATCTGGAACCCCGTCCGTAATGATATCAGCATCAGCATAAACATCAATAATCTCGCCCACAAATTCAGTATGCAATCCCAGTTCTATAACGTTTACAACTTTACAATGCAGATTAAGCGAAAATTCCTTTATGTACGGTGCATCGACTAATTCGCTCTTTACCGGAGTTAAACCTGTAATTGCAAATTTGTCTTTATCTCTTCCGGTCACCATTCCAAAATAGTCAGCTTCCTTAATGTGTTTTTCCGATGGAATATTCACCGTATATGCCATTTTTTCCATAATATTTTCATAAGTATATGTAGCTTTCCTGAGTGATACATATACGCAAGGGGGATTAGAGCAGCAAATACCGCCCCATGCGGCATTCATTGCATTAGCCTTACCCTCTTTATCATATGAAGCAACAATAAACACAGGGGTTGGATATACAATAGTTTTAGCTCCGAGGCTTTTTTTCATAAAACATCTCCTGTTTAATTTATTAAATTATATCGGCAGTCGATGAATCCTGTAAATTATACAAATGAACTATCAAGGGAATGTTTTAATAATACAAAAGCCTCTCTGCTTGAGAGGCTTAAAACAAATATGTCCGAAGAAATCATACGAGGATATGTTCAATGTACCCGTCTCCAAAACCGTCTGACTGATTATCAAAATAATCATTAATAAAAATCGATGCCGTTTCATTATGATTTGCTTCCTGCAGAGTTATTTCCGCTGTACGCAGGATTTCAATTTCAGTTTCGGTAAAGTTAATCAGAAGACTGTCCAAATAGCCGTTCTGGTCGTTATCCATAGAAACATATTCAATAATTATGTTGTCATTCAAAGTAGTCAAATCAAGAGTATCTTCGCCGCCAACATCTCTGATAATGTCATTGCCGAAATCCGCTGAAAAGTAGCCTTGATATGTATCGTTCCCATGGTCCCCTGCAAGCCAGTCATTGCCCGTTGCTCCTACAAGTATGTTTGCACCGTCATTTCCGCCTAAATGATTGTTTAGACTGTTTCCAACTAGATTGATATCGCCGTTTCCCGTTAATTTTATATTCTCAACATTGGCAGGCATCAAATAACTTGCCGAACTATAAACAAAATCAATTCCCTGTGCTTCGTCTTCCAGTACTATGTCATCCGAATTATTGACATAATAAGTATCATTTCCTTGTCCGCCAATCATTACATCTATACCGGCTCCTCCGTCAAGCATGTCATTTCCGTCATTGCCGTATAAAGTATCCTCACCGGAGCATCCCTTGAGCCAATCATCTCCTTCATTTCCCGCCAGAGCATCATTTCCGTTCCTGCCGGATATGTTGTCATTGCCAAGTCCTCCGGATAGCCCGTCATTACCTTCTCCGCCAATAACCAAATCATTGCCTTCAAAGGCTAATATTTTGTCATCTCCTTCCAAACCGTTTATGAAATCGTTATCCAACGTGCCGTTCAGTGTATCATCACCCGATGTTCCTATTATCAAAGCCATATTTGCCTCCTTATTAATTGACCTGTATAAAAAGATTTTCTATTTTTATAAAATTATAAAATTTAAAACACGGCATAAAAGCACTAGGAGGCTAAAATATCTTTGTTATGATTTTCAATCGAATCATTATTATTATTTTTGTAAATGAATACTTACAGATAAAAAAAGTTCCTGCAAATTTATTACCAACTTGGAATTCACGCTTGTTAAATTTATAATTAATGAACAAGAAACAGCTAAATTCAGGTTATTGAATTGAATAAGAAAATTATGCTTTTTGTCCTATTTTTAATTACCGGTACAGGGTTTACACCCTTTTACAGCTCATATGCGGCGCAAAATAACCCTCAAAACCGCCCTAAGACAGTTTCATCAAAGCAACAGGAAGCAATAAGTTACTACAACAAGGCTGTAAAACTTCATTTAGAAAATCAATACGATATTGCCGTTATTAATTATCGCAAGGCTCTTGAATTAAATCCCAATTTTAATGATGCCAAATTTAATCTGGCAAATATTTATTTTATCAAAGCTAACCAATATTCCAAAAAAAACGATTTTGCACAAGCCGTATCTTATATGAACAAAGGGATTGCGCTAAATCCCAAAGCGTTAAACGCAAAGCACAATCTTGCGGTAATTTATTACAACAATGGCGTTACTCAATTCGATAATAATGATTTTGAGGGAGCATTAAAGTCTTATGATAAGGTAACGGAAATCGAACCTGATTTCACGGAAGCATATTTTGCAAAAGGAAACGCATATTTAAAACTCAATCAGTATGATTTGGCACAAGGCTGTTACAAAAAAGTTCTTGAACTCAATCCTAATCACTCAGGCGCAAAAAACAATAACGGCTATGCTCTTCAACAACAAGAAGAATACACCGTAAACAAAAATCTTAACGAATTTCGAATTACCGAACGAGCCCCATCGCAGCTGTATAATCTTGTCAAATCTGACACAAGGGTTGATAAATCCTTAATCAGCAGTTTATATACAATGCTGGATTTAATCTGGTCTGACCCTGACGGCAAAAAACTTCTAAGCATAGTAATTAACAAAAAAATTCCAATCAATATCACCCCTTCAATGACGCGAGCCAATGCAAAGGTCGAGCAAAAACAATACAAATTAATGGTTTACGGTATTATACCTTTAACTGTTTACAATGAGAAAAATATTTCAATCAATATAAGTCAGGACTATATAAACGAATTCAATGACACTAACCTCTCATATCGGCAGAGAATTAACAGTCTTCAGGTAATAATTCACGAAGTCTGCCATGCCGCAAAATCAACCTTATCAAAGACAAAAGATTCTCTCAGCGAAGAAATGGGAGCTTCAATCATCGGCTATAACATTTCATACAGAGTTCTTACGGGTAATCCAATGACAGAAAAGCAAATTGAAGATTATTCCAAAACCATCTTAAAATCACTGCTTATGGACAGTCACCGCTATCTTGACGTATATAACGATTTTAGCGAACAAATGAACAGACTCGGCATTGTACAGCCTTATTCATACAAATATGCGAGCATTCCCGCCGTTTATTCACAAATCAGAAGAGACAAAGACACTCAAAGACTTGACACACTTGAAAAGATGTTAAATTAAATATATTCACATCGTCATTCTGAGGCAACGCCGAAGAATCTCATCATCATTGATCTAACGATGTTTCGTTTTACTGTACATTACCAATATAATTAATCCCTTTATATAAATAATCTTTAAATTAAATTTTGTTAATTTTTCGTGCTAAATAAGTTTTTCAGCGCGAAAATTTTTTTTTATTTATTTAGAAGGGAATAAGTCGGGCAGATTTTTGAAGGAAAGCAATGCATCAAGTAAGTGGATTTAATAAGGAATATTATTTTAATAATTTCAATTCTGTGAGCTTTAAACAAGCCGATAATTTAGCATTTGTGCGAAATGAGAATAAGGACAAACCTGTAACAAAACCCGCAAATCCTTTTCTGAGCAAGGACACTTTAGAATTATCGGGTAAAAAAATAGAAACCGCCCTGAAAAGTTTTGATTCCGGAGCAGTTAATTTCAAAGACATTTCGATTGGACTGCTTGAATCAATCCCGTTTGTGAGAAGAATTGTGAGTATTGAAAGCGGAAAAGAAAATAATGATAACTTCAAAACGCTTGGAGCAACCCTTCTGCTTCTGGCAAACGCGCCCGAAGACACAAGAGATTTAATTGCAGGCATCAACCAATTTATTAATCCCAAAAAGGTAAAGGCAGGCTTGAGCTATGAATACCAGTCGAAGTTTTCATTTTTAAGAGGCACTTTGTTTGAATTTTTGCTTAAGGGAAAAGGTAGATACACCAAGCCGATTTCGGAATTTTTGTATAAAAAAGATAAAACATTATTTGATACAGAAATAGGACAAAAAATTTTAAATCTGGCAAAATGTTCTGTTGAAGATATGCAATTAACTCAAAGAAAAGACATAATGAAAAATGCAGTTCCTTCCTTTAAATTTTTTGATAAGCCAAAATTAAGGTGGATTATCGGAAGGGCTTCATTAAGAATAACTCTTCTTAGCATTTTAGTATTTTCCGCTCTTGAAATTCCTCAAATAATTAAAGCCGTTAAAAAAGGAAATAATATAACCTCTAAAATATCAAACGGCTTAAAGCAAATACTAAAATCATTAGTTAATGTTTCGGTTATTCTCTTATCAACAGCGCTGTTCGGTGCATTTTTCGCTAAAAAAGGACCTGCGGGATCTTTGTTCGGCATAGGAACAGGCGCTTATCTTGGCTCTAAAGTATCAAAAAAGATTAATGAAAACATTGTTTAATTATTAATCATCATATCAATTACACCACTGGCGGAATTTTTCCCAAGTTTTTCTTCAGAAGCCCTTTTCGCTGCATTGATAATTTGTTGAAAAAGAGATGTATTTTGTATTCCGTCAAAATCATTATGTATAAGCCGACCGAATTCACCATGATCGTGCCTTAATGCAATTCCTTCCGTTGCTTGAATCAAGTCTGCAAACTGCTTAACAGTTAAAATAATTTTTTCTGAAAATCGGACTTTACCATTCAGTATTTGAAAACCCACATCTTTGATTACGGGACTCTCAAAAACTTGCGGCGATATACCGCCCCAGCCGAATGAAACCTTATTATGTTGAACCGACTTTGTTCTTTCAAAGCAGTCATTTAAATATCTAAGTTTATTCTGCGCGCATGAATCTTTCTTCTCTAACCCAATACGGTTTGATAATACAGGACATACTTTCATTGATTAACACCTGCTGTTTAATTTTCCTCTAACTCTAATATATTTATTATTTTGATTAAAGATTAAAGCAAAACTTTAAAAAGTGCAATATTTTTAAAAAAAATATTAAGTTTCTGTAATATTTTTTAAAATGATATTCCCGGACATACGGACAAAATAAATTGTTATTGTATTTTGTGTGTATTTTAATAACTAATATGCTTAAAAGAATTATTAAAAGAATAATAAATAGACAAGATAAAAAGATTTCAGGCAAACAGGATACAAAAAGTCTTCTTTTAATACGCCTTGACGGTATCGGCGATTATATACTGTTTCGCAATTTTATTGAGGTACTTAAAAACAGCCCGCAGTACAAAAACCATAAAATAACACTTCTCGGTAACAAACTCTGGAAAGATCTTGCAGTTAACCTCGATTCTAAATTCATCGATAATTTTATATGGCTTGACACTGATAAATATCAGCACAACAAAAGATATGAAAAACAAATAAACAAACAACTTTCAAAAATCTCTTTTGATGTACTGATTAACCCAATACACTCAAGCGCATTCTATGTACATTGCATTGCAAACATTATAAAAGCCGAAGAAAAAATTGCTTCTAAAGGTGATGAATTCATCATCTCAAAAGAACATAAACTAACCTCAGAACATTGGTACACAAGGCTTATTGAAACCGATGCGGGAAATCAATTCGAATTTTACCGCATAAAAGACTTTTTCGAAAAACTTCTCGGAACTAAAATTAATTTGTCAGCGCCGTTTATTGACATAAAAAATACAAAATCACCAATTAAAGGAAGAACTGATTATGCAGTTATTTTCCCTCAGGCTTCAACAAAATCAAAACGCTGGAAAGCCAAAAACTTTGCCGAAATCTCAGAATATCTTTTCAAAAAATATAATCTGAAATCTGTCTTAGCAGGAGGCAAAAATTTTAACGATTTAAAAATTTCATACAGGGTTTGGAATTTTTTCAAGCCGAAATATATAGCAAACTATACCGGCAGAATTTCTCTTTGTGAATTGGCAAAAATAATATCCGAAGCGAAAATTCTTGTGTCAAACGATACAGGAGCTTACCATATTGGAGTATCAACGGGAGTAAAAACTCTTTGCATTTCAAACGGATTTACACTCGGACGATACCACCCTTATCCAAAAGAAATTTCTGATAAAGCAGAATTTATTTATCCGCCGGAAATCAGCCAACAAGGAAAAATTAGTCACGAACTCTATGAAAAATACAGATATTTTTCACCATTCCGGATAAATTCAATCAAAACTGCTGATGTTATTGATATACTCGACAAACTACTTTCAAAATGAATCCATGTCAGAAAAAGCTGAGAAGTGCGGCTTTTTACTTTTTCTTTGCCGGTTTAGTCTTCTCGATATTATTCAGCGGAGTGTGACTGATGATGTTCTCGGTAATATTCAAATTAACTTTTCTGTTAAGCTGATTTTCAAGCAGTTTTTTAACGGAGCTTTTGAAAGTATCATCTAACGGAGTTGAGACATCAACGTTGATAAGGATATTGTAAGCAGCTGTTGAATTTGAATAAGAATATTCGTAATTTTTTAAAACCGCATCCTGAAGTATGGTCAATTTTTCCTTAACTGTTTTTTCTATTATGTCCTCGGGATAGACAGGTGTTAAAGCTGCAATTTCGGTTTTCTTTTCGGAAGGCTCGGTTACATAAGTCTGCAACAGCTTATTACTGACCCGCACAACAGGTGAAACTTCAAGGTTTAGCTGAACCGGATGACCAATTTCATACTCGATTTTATTTTCTATTTTTCTAACTTCCTGAGGAGTAACTTTTTGTGAGGTTCTGATATTTGCATTAATTACAAAGATATTATCTTTTTGGATAAAATCCAGATTTACCAATTTAGAATTGGGTTCTAACAGACTTATACTATCGGTAATATTTGATGAGAATAAATTCTGCATTTTCGTATTTTTAATAGACTTATACATAAAGAATATCAGGGGAATAGAAATTAAAAAAAGCATGGAAATGGGATATATAAGTCTTTTGGGAAAAAACTTCAGTTTTCCTGTTTCTTCGTCAAAGAATATTTTTTCTCCAAAACCGACCAATTTAAAAATTAAAATCCCGGCAACATTAATTGCGATGATGTTGGACAAAAACAGCAAAACCGCTCCACCGGCAATATTAAAATCCTGTTTTGCTATACCTATGCCGATAACGCAGAGAGGAGGCATCAATGCCGAAGCAATTGCAACCCCTGGAAGTATAGCGCTTTGGGGTCTGTAACAAATCGCAATGGTACCGGCAAGGCCGCTTGCAAATGCAATGATTAAATCAAGCAAAGTAGGCTTGCTTCTTGCCAAAATCTCGGGATTTATCGAAAAAACCGGCAAAAGAAGCGTAAGTAAAATTGCTATGGATATTGAAATCAATACCCCGCTTAGTTCCGCCCATATTGCTGTTTTGAACAGTTCGTTATTTCCCATTGTTAGAGAAAGCGCTCCCTTCAGAATAGGGTACATCAGCGGAGCAATAAGCATCGCGCCTATAATTACCGCAACACTGTTTGAAACCAGTCCGTAAGTTGCAATAATGCAGGAAAGCGTTACCATAGCAAAATAATATTTGTCAGGCGTAGATTCTAACTTAATGTTCTCAATTATTTTATTTTTTGTATGCTTATCGAGTTTATAATTCATAACTCTGCCTCTACATACTGATAAAGAACCTGAAATATAAATATGCCGAACTCATAATGAGTGAAACAGCGGTAACAAGAACGCCATATTTAAAGAATTTCATAAACGAAATGTTATATCCGAATGCGCGTGAAGAATCAATAACTATAACATTAGCCGCAGCGCCTATTATTGTGGCATTACCGCCTAAGCATGCACCCAGAGCAAGACTCCACCACAGCGGATATACATTCATTGTTGCTGAAAGTTCCTTTATTAAGGGTACCATTGTTGCAGTATAAGGTATATTGTCGATAACGGCAGAAAAAATCCCCGACATCCACAAAATCATATATGCTGCAATTTCTGAACTTCCCCCGGTCAGAGACAGCATCTTTTCAGACAGAAGTTTAATCCCGCCTGCTTCGGCAAATCCGCCGACAATCAAGAATAAACCGATGAAAAAGAATATTGTCGTCCATTCGACTTCCTGAATAATCTGAGACGGAGTATCGAAGAGTAACAATACACCCGCTCCGAGCATTGATATTATATAGGCATCAATTTTTGTGATGTCGTGAGTTAAAAAACCTAATATGACAAGTGCAAGAACCACAACCGACCTGATCATGGATTTTTTGTCTTTTATCAAATTTTTGTTATCTACATTTTGTAATTTATCTTCGATAGCAGGAGTGCATTTAAGTTCTCTTCTAAACAGGAAAAGTAAAAGGAACATTGACACCACAAAAATTAATACCACAATTAATGTCAGCTCTCTTACGAAGTCAAGGAATGACAATCCTGCGGCGCTTCCGATAATAATATTCGGGGGGTCTCCTATCAATGTAGCTGTTCCGCCTATATTTGAGGATAAAATAATTGTAATGAGGTAGGGTATCGGGTCAATATCTAATTCCGAGGCTATGGAAAAAATTACCGGCAGTATAAGAAAAACCGTTGTCACATTATCAAGAAAAGCCGAAAAGAATGCAGTAAACAATGCAACAGAAAGTAATATAAGCTTGGGATTCCCTTTAGTCAGCTTTATCATTTCAAAAGCAATTTTTTTAAAAACGCCGGTTCTGGCAGTAATTGTTACAATAATCATCATACTGACAAGCAGGAATATAACACTGAAATCAATATGAGAGAATATTTTTTCCTGTGGTCCCTTCTCCATTACAAGCATTAAAGCTGACCCGATGAGAGCAGTCGTTACTTTAGGAATTTTTTCCCACGCTATTAAAATAAACGCCGTTATTAATATTAATGATGAAAATACTAACATTACGCCTCTAAATTATACATTAGTATAATTATACATGCTTAATTTCGGGTTTGAATTTTTTGTTATTTTAACAAACCCAACCTTTGAAACAACCCTTTGATAAAAGACACGTCATTAGCAAGTTTCAAATCAATTTTATTTCTGCCGAAAATCCTTCTGTCTATTCCTGAACGTTTATCGTCATTAACAGGCACATCTTCTTTGCGCCTGTCCGATTTATTCAAATACTGCGGATAAAGATTTAATATATTTATCAGCAATTTACCCGTCCCTGAATTTTCACTCGCCATACAAATTTTACACCAAATTTGAAATTTTTATATTGCCCGTCTAATTAATAAAACCAAAACAAAATAAAAATTGCTTAATTATTTTTACATAAGGGTAAAACTTTAGCAATTTTTATAATAAAACGAAGTATAATAGACATAAATCAATCAAAAAAGGACTAAAAATGTACGAAGTAAGAACAGAGGCACATTTTTCATCAGCTCACAGACTTTTAAACTACGAAGGCAAATGCGAAAATCTCCACGGACACAACTGGAAGGTCGAGGTTTATGCCCGGGGCGAAAACCTTGATAAATCAAACATACTTATAGACTTTAAATTATTGAAAAAAGTATTAAATGAAGTATTGGAAACGCTGGACCACAAAGTCCTAAATGAATTAGATTGGTTTAAAACGCAAAGTCCGAGCAGTGAAACGATAGCAAAATATATCTACGAACAGATTAAAACAGAAATCCCTCAAATAACAAAAGTTTGCGTTTGGGAAACTCCCACATCCTGCGCAGGTTACTGGGAATAATCAGCTTTTGTTCAAAATCCAGAACAACTTGGCTGTTCTTATTCTTTCTTCACCAATCAATTTAAGTAAAAACAGCTCAAATGTACTTTGTTTTCTGGCTCCGACAAGTTTGAAGGTATATAAAATCTCATCTTTTCTTTCACCCGCATTAACTATCTGGATACCTATACGCGCTTTATTACCTCTAGAGAAGAATATGGGTATAAATTCAGACCTTACTTTAACATCAGTGTGCTTTAGATGACTGATTTGTCCAAGAGCCTTTTCAATATGTGCAAGAACATCATCGGGAAACTTGCACACAATTAATCTTTCGGCTTTATCAGAAGATTGAGCTATAACTTCCATTGTATCCAGCGTGGATAATCGTGATAATCTCCTTAATACAGCGGCTTTATTTACAAATGGAACAGCTCCAAATTGTGCTTTATCATTTTGTTGAGATAACGAGCCTGCATTAAGCCTACAATACTTAGCATCGTTAAATTTGTCCCTGTATAAATTTGTTCCGATTATTTTCATTTAATTCCCCCAATAATATTTATATGCTTAAAGTCATCACACATGAAAAATTGACGGTAAATCCGACTTGTTGTCACAAAAATTTACAAGTATTGAGAAATTTATAATTCAGTTTAACAAAGAACTTTTACAAGACACTCGTAAGCAAAGTCCAATTCTTTCTCAGTGATAATCAAAGGCGGAGCAATTCTGATGATATTGTCATGAGTTTCTTTACAGAGCATGCCCAGCGCTTTCAGATTTTCGCAAAACCCTCTTGCTTTTGTATTTAACTCAATCCCTATAAATAATCCTTTTCCCCTGATTTCAATGATATGAGGACTCTTTATTGTTTTTAGCCTTTCAAGAAAAGCTTTGCCCAGTTCAGCCGAACGATTTATGAGATTTTCTTCAACAATAACTCTTAATGCGGCTCTGGCAACGGCGCAACCGAGTGGATTCCCCCCGAACGTACTGCCATGGTCTCCGGGATTGAAAACCGACAAAATTTCCTTTCTTGCCAACACGGCTGAGACGGGATAATATCCGCCTGAAAGAGCTTTTCCTATGATTATCACATCAGGTTCAACATTTTCATGCTGAAATGCAAACATTTTCCCTGTTCTGCCAAAACCGGTCTGTATCTCATCAAGCATAAGAAGAACATTATTTTCCTTGCAGATTTTTTCGGCTTCTTTCAAAAAGCCTTCAGGGGGAATAATTATTCCGGCTTCTCCCTGAATTGGTTCAAGCATAAATGCGCATGTCTGCGGCGTTATAGCATTTTTCAGTGCTTCAATATCCCCGTAAGGGATAATTTTAAACCCGGGAGTGTATGGTCCAAAGCCTTCCTTATACTGCTCCTCGCTCGAAAAACTAACGATAGTAGTTGTTCTCCCGTGAAAATTATTAGTGCAGACTATAATTTCGGCTTTGTTGTTTTCGATGCCTTTCACTGTATAGCCCCATTTTCTGGCAGCTTTGACAGCGGTTTCAACTGCTTCCGATCCTGTATTCATGGGAAGAATCATTTCGGCTCCGGTCAAATCCGATAATTCTTTGTAAAACAACGGCAGTTCGCTGTTTCTGAAAGCTCGCGAAGTCAAAGTCACTTTTTCAGCCTGTTCTTTCAATGCTTTTAATATTTTCGGATGGCAGTGTCCCTGATTAACAGCAGAATAAGCGCTTAAGCAATCGAGATATTTATTGCCTTCGGCATCATAAACCCATACCCCCTGAGCGTGTTCTATAACAACATCAATCGGTTTATAATTATTGGCTCCAATCGTTTGCTCAATTGAAATATATTCCTGTGACGAAAGTGTATTTGACTGCACGTTAATTTTCTCCATAAAAAGTAGCTTTACAGACTAATTATAGAATAAAAGAACGGTAAGACTCTCAAATCTAATTTTTACATTTCTTAAAATACTCACGATAATTTAGCAACTTATTTCTGCCTGTTTTTTTATTATAAAAAGAGCAACAATTTCGGATATTTAATGCATTCATCATCGATAAAAACAAATCAAACAAACCAAAGCTTCGGATGTTTCGGAATACGGCGTATGTTGGGGTTTTCAACTAAACGGATAACCGTTTTACAGCCCAATATTGATTCATTCAGCACATATTTAACCCGTGTTTGTTCAAAGGAATGGAAATCCGTCATTAAACACATCCAGAAAAAATTCTCAAAACTTAAATTTGCCGATGATATTAATAATGCGCTGAAAATAGATTACAGAACCGTTAACGATAAACTTTTTGCTGATATAACATACAGCCCGAGAAACAACTTTAATCTAAAAAACAAATTTCAAAGAGAACTGGAATCCTACGGCTTAAGATTGCCAAACCAGCCCTTTAGTATTGCTTTGCCATCAGAACCGACAAAAATGTCCGCTCTTAAATGCGAAATAACAGGAAGCGAATGGTTCAAAAGCATTAAAAAAACTACCGAAAACCTTCATAAATGCATCGCATTTTGGGGCAAAGGCACTTTCCCTACAAAAATCGAATCCGGCAAAGTACTTATAAACAAGCCCTTAAATCAAACAGAGCTGAAGCCAAGAACAATGGAGCTGATTGATTACTTTAAAAATTTTAAAAACAAAGTTAAGAAAGCAGCAAGACCTGATTGTTGGGGTTTTGGACGTGCGAAATTCTTTAAAAACGATGTTCTCAAAATTGATACACATTTAGATACAAGTGCTTCTGCGGGAATCAGCCACGATGTCAATATGGTTTTCGGCAATGATTTACAAAATCTTCGCGCTAAAATGGAAATCATAATACCCGATGAAGCATTAAACAAAACAAATTTGTCACAGGAAAAAAGTTTACAATTTATTTCACAAATGAGCGAATTCTCCAGACAGCTTAATGATTTAGTTTGCACAAGCAAAAAATTTAAAGCATTAAAAACCGACATCGACAAAATTAAAATTTCTTATTTTGTAAATACAGAGGGCATTATTGCGGCAAATCTGGACGTTGCTCTGAACGGAAGAAATTTTAATCTTGCAAACAATGTTATATTTGCAGAGGAACTCAGAGCGCGCATAATTACAAACAGACAAAGCATCCCTGTATGCAAGATTAACAAATATCTTTCAGACCTTGACAATGAGCTTGCTTGTTTAACTAAGAGAGAAAAGAACCATCAAAATCTTATAAATACCAGATAGATTAATTTTGCGGAAATTATTATTAAATAACAGGCGTTAAAAACAACTCTAATTCGGCAGTCATCCCTTTTTGAAGAACACTAGCAATAGCTGAATTCAAGGGTTCTATCCAACTGCCGGGATGCTCAGGGGATGCTGTTTTGTCGAGAAATACTTTCGACAAAATTTTATCCTGATCGGATTTTCGAAAAATTGAAACCAGCCCTTTTTGTTCTTTCTCGCAAAATTCAAATGCAATTTTCAACCCTCTGTCATCAAGCATTTGAATAAAGGGTGAATAAACCTTATAAAGCCAAATCTGAACTTCAGGAGGGATATTTTGTCGAAAACTGACATTCCTTGAATTCGTCGTACTTGATTTTTGGCATAAACCGTTGAGATTAAGCATAACTTTCATAATTGTCCTCCTTCCAAATTTTTCTTCCGGAAAATTTTATCCGGTAACAAACATTTTTTCTAAAAAAAAGGGCTAAACAATAATCCATACGATTATAATTACAATATTTTTTGTTAAGAATTTTGTAAATTAGAGATGATTAATAGCAACTTTTTTTCTGTTCCGATTTTAATCATTTAGGTTGATTAAAGGAAGGAAAATTAATGAAAATCCAAAATATAGCAATTTTTTCTAACAACAAATTACACAGAAAAAATACGACAGCTGAACAAAATTCAGCTTTAAGCTGTCAAAAAAGTTTTTTAAACCTCAACTGCACCGATATAGTCTGCTTTTCGGCAAAAATCCCTAAAAAGATATCAATAATCGTTCCTCGCGGGAGTTCTCCCGATCTTGCAAGAGAACTTGAAAAAGGGCTAATCAGTAAAGATCATATGGAAAGAGGACTGACTGCCTTACGAATCGGCAAATTAAAAATTAAGGAAAATGCAAGAGCCCTAAAAGATTTATTCACAGACGGTTCTGCTTATGTCAGATTGCTGGCAGTCAGAGGATTTGCAAAAATAGGAAATCCGAACAACGGACACTGGCTCAAAATATTAGTGAATGATAAAGACCCTGAAGTAAGAAAAGAAGTTGCAATTGCCGTAAGAGAATTCGGAAATAAAAAACAGGTCGGCTTAATTTTAGAACTTATGAAGGATAAAGATCTTTCGGTTAAATCAGCGGCAGTCAGGACATTGGGTTTTATCGGGGGAAAAGAACATGTCAAGCATTTGGTTCCCATCCCTGATTTTTCTCTTAGTGTTTCAAGTCCGGTTCATCCATTGGAAGCCTATGCAGAAGCTTTGGGAAAAATCGGCAGTGAAGAGCATGTAAGTGAACTTGAAAAATTACTTTACCTCAATAACCGCAGGATACAAGAAACAGCTGCCGCATCCATAGCCAAAATTGCGAGCCTTGATACTTTGCTTTCGTTCTTACCTAAACTCTCAGACGAAAAACCCATTGTAAGAGAGATATTCGCATACTTGTTCGGAGAAACCAAACGCACGGATTTTCTTAGTTATTTAGACCATATCAAGGTTTCTGACGGCAATGAATATGTCAGACAAGCCGCTTCAACCGCAGCGAAGAAAATCCGTCAAGCAAATTCAAAGTGATTTGTTTCAGATTATAGGCTAAAAAGACGGTTATAAACCTCAAAGAATAACCTATAATTTTTTCATGATTAATAAAACAAAATTCAGGAAATACATCGAAAAGCAGGAATTCAACCCTGATATTACGGGGCTATTAATCAACCCGTTTTATTTTGCACGCCGTGGACTGTACAAAAACATCAAAGAGCTCTCAAAATTCATAAAAGGCAGAGTTCTTGACGTCGGATGCGGTCAAAAACCCTACGAAGAACTTTTTAACTGTGAACAATACATAGGGCTTGAATATGACAGCCCGCAGAACAGAGCGGTAAAAAAAGCCGATTATTTCTATGACGGAACAACTTTTCCTTTTGACGGCAAAGAATTTGACAGTGCCGTTATGAACGAAGTCCTTGAACACGTGTTTAATCCTGACCAGTTTCTGAAAGAGCTTAACAGAGTTTTGAAAGACGGAGCAAATTTGCTGCTGACCGTACCTTTTGTTTGGGACGAGCACGAACAGCCCTATGATTACGCAAGATATTCTTCTTTCGGTATAAAACATCTGCTTGAGAAGCACGGCTTTGAAATCTTAGAATTCAGAAAAAGCGTTGATAATATCGGAGTTATTTTTCAGCTCATAAACGATTATATTTACAAGCTGATTATCAAAAAGGGCAAAAAATACGAATTTTGGCTGACAAATTTTTTAACTGCCCCGTTTAATATCACGGGCATCGTTTTGGCATTTATTTTGCCGAAAAACAAAGATCTCTATCTTGATAATATCGTTCTTGCAAAGAAGGTGTCCGATGCATAATTTTTGCACTCTGTTTGATTCTCATTACTTGCCGAGAGGACTTGCAATGTACGAGTCTCTCAAAAAGCACTGCGGCGATTTTCACCTGTATATTTTTGCCTTTGATGAGAAATGCTTAGAGATATTAAAAGAATTTAATCTTGATAATGTAACGGTCATTTCTCTGGAAGAATTTGAAAATGATAAGCTTCTCGGCATCAAACAATCGAGAACAAGAGGCGAATACTGCTGGACTTGCACATCTTCGAGCATTCTGTATGTGCTTGAAAAATACAAAGTCCCTGATTGTACCTACCTTGACGCGGACATTTATTTTTATGAGGACCCCGAAATACTTCTTGACGAACTTAAAGACAAATCCGTGCTTATTACGGAACACGGTTTTACCGAAAAGTATGCGCAGGGCATCGTAAACGGCAAATACTGCGTTCAGTTTACTGCGTTTAAAAATAATGAGAACGGACTTAGAGTTCTCAAAGACTGGGTAGCTAAATGCTTAGACTGGTGCCATGCAAGATACGAAAACGGCAAATTCGGCGACCAAAAGTATCTTGACACTTGGACACAAGATTATGACTGTGTAAAAGTCCTTGAACATAAGGGCGGAGGAGTTGCCCCGTGGAATATACAGAGATTTAAAATAAACAGCTCAGATAAAAAGTTCATTCTTGAAGATATCAGTTCTAAAGAGCAGTTTCCCATGGTGTTTTATCATTTTCACGATATCAAGTTCGATACAAAAGGAAATTTAAACCCCGTAAATTATTATGAATACGACATTGATAAGCAGGTGCGGGATATTATCTATAAGCCTTATTTAGAGCATATCGGCAGTATCAGCAAACAGATTGGTCTTATTCACATTGATTATCAGCCTTATAATCGAATTACGGTTTCGGTATCGGGGCATATTAGGGTTATTTTGCACAAAACGGCTGTAAATTTCAAAACGGCATATATTTATGTAATTACACTTCCTCAGAGAATAAAACAGTATTTAAGAAATTTAATCAAATCATTAATAAGAGGTTAGAATATGGCATATTTATTGGACATGAGAACATTTTCCGATAACAGAGGAAACCTTAGCGTTATTGAAGAACACGAACTTCCTTTTCACATCAGGAGAGTGTTTTATATTTACGGTGTTGACGATTCCGTCAGAGGCGGACACAGGCATAAAAGCACAACGCAGGCTCTTATGTCGCTTGCGGGAAGCTGTACTGTGTATAATGATAACGGCAATATTAAGGAGGAATTTGTACTGGACAGACCAAATAAATGCTTAATACTTTTACCGGAAGACTGGCACAAAATGTACAATTTCACTCCGGACTGTATATTACAGGTATTTGCATCAAACACTTTTGACCCGGATGATTATATTTACGAGGGATACTAATGCCGACAGATACGACTATTGATTATGAAAACCTCGGAAAGCTCAATGAGCCGTTTTTTGACGAATTTGAACTTAGTTTCAAAAACATGCTTCACAGCGGGTGGTATGTCTTGGGCAAAAACGTCGAGAATTTCCAGAATGAATTTGCCTTATATAACGGCAGTAAACATTGCATAGGGGTAGCTTCTGGACTTGACGCGCTTATTTTGGGATTGAAAGTTTTTGATTTTCCCGCCGGCAGTGAAGTAATCGTTCCCTCTAACACCTATATTGCAACAATTCTTGCCATAATTCACTGTAACTTAAAGCCCGTTTTGGCAGAGCCGGATATCAGAACTTATAATATTAACCCCGATTTGATAGAGAGAAAAATAACATCCAGAACCGTTGCAGTAATGCCGGTTCATCTTTACGGCAAAGTATGCAAAATGGATAAAATTTGTGAAATTGCAAATAAACACGGATTGAAAATCATAGAAGACTGTGCTCAGGCTCACGGCGCAAAATTCAAAAACCAGACATCAGGCACATTCGGAGATGTCGGGGCGTTTAGCTTTTATCCGACAAAGAATCTGGGAGCGTTAGGCGACGCAGGAGCCGTAACCGTGAATGATTCGGAAATAGCCGAAAAGATAAAAAAACTCCGCAACTACGGCTCGGGTGTTAAATACTATAATGAGTATGTCGGCTTAAATTCAAGACTGGACGAAGTGCAAGCGGGATTTTTGTCGATTAAGCTCAAAAAACTTGATGAAATAAACGAACATAAGCGCAAATTAGCTGATATTTATGCAAAAAATCTAAAAGATGACTTTATAAAACCGGTCATTGAGCATGATTATTATGATGTTTATCATATTTTCAACATCAGACATGAAAAGAGAGACGAACTGCGCGAATATCTGCTCAAGAACGGGATAAAAACCGAAATACACTACCCTGTCTCACCTCACAGACAAAAAGCAATGCAGGGAATTATAGAAGGCGATTATCCGATATCCGATGAAATTCACAATACAACCCTGAGCTTACCTATATCGTATTTTCATCGGGAAGATGATATTTACAGGGTGGTTGAAGTAATGAACGGGTTTTAGACATAGGCTGTTATCATACTAAACCATGTGCTGAACCATCATGCTAAATTGTCATGCTGAACTAGTTTCAGCATCGCAAGGTCATTGGCACGACCCTTGCGATTCCGTGTCAAGCACGGAATGACATCAGAACTTGTTTCAGCATCGCATGGTCGTCGATATATTGCATATATTTCAACCATTGCTTCCATACAAATAGTTAAATCCCCCTTTTTCTTATATACTTATTTCATGCAGTATTTAGGAAAAGATATGTTTGTAAGAAAAAGCCGCAGAAAATATAACGAATTAAGACCGGTAAAATTCACAAGAAATTTCACAAAATACGCAGAAGGCTCGGTTCTTGTCGAATTCGGCGATACAAAAGTAATTGTTACGGCAATGATTGAAGACAAAGTGCCTCGATTTCTTATAGATTCAGGACAGGGTTGGCTTACGGCGGAATATTCAATACTTCCCGGCGCAACCCAGAGCAGGGTAAACAGAGACAGGGGAATGCTGATATCAGGCAGAACGCAGGAAATCCAAAGATTAATCGGACGCAGCCTCCGCGCTTCAATAGATTTGAAACAAATAGGCGAGAGAACGATAACGATTGATGCCGATGTAATACAAGCCGACGGCGGAACGAGAACGGCAAGTATTTCCGGCGGATTTATCGCGGTTTATGACGCTCTTTCCAAACTCTGCGAAAAGAAGCAAATTGACTGCATCCCGGTTATAGAGCAGATAGCGGCAGTCAGTGTTGCGCTTGTTGACGGTGAAATCCTACTCGATCCCGACTATTTTGAGGATTCCAATGCAATCGCCGATGCCAATATTATCATGGGCGCATCAGGCAAAATCATCGAATTTCAATGCACCGGAGAAAAAAGCTCATTTGACAAAAAAGATTTATACAAAATCATAGACACGGCTGAAGAGGGTATTTCGCAAATAGTAACGCTTCAAAAAGAAATAATCGGATTATAGGAGAATATATGAAACTATCTGCGCCGAAAGGGACAAAAGATATTTTACCGCAGGAAAGCGCCAAATGGCAGTATATCGAAGAAACCGCAAAAAAATTGCTTGACAATGCGCTGTACAAAGAAATCCGTACGCCTATTTTTGAATCCACAGAGCTTTTTTGTAGAGGTGTCGGCTCATCTACCGATATCGTAAACAAAGAAATGTACACATTTGTGCAAAAAGACCGCAGTTTGACGCTAAGACCCGAAAACACAGCCGGAGTAGTAAGAGCATATATAGAAAACGGCATGCACAAACTTCCTTCACCGCAAAAGCTCTGGTACAAAGGTCCGATGTTCAGATACGAACGTCCGCAGGCAGGAAGACAAAGACAGTTCCACCAGCTGGGCGTCGAGCTTTTCGGTATCAAAGAACCTTCAGCAGATGCCGAAGTCATCTTGCTTGCTCTTTCTTACTTAGATGAGCTCAAATTATCGGGTTTAAAGCTTGAAATAAACAATATCGGCTGCCAAAAATGCAGAGAAGCTCACAAAACAAAAATTAAAAACATTCTCGAAAACCGCCTTCAAAGCCTATGCCCTGACTGTCATGTCAGATATGAAAAAAATCCTCTTCGAATATTGGACTGCAAAGACGAAAACTGCAAAAAAGTCCTTTCAGACGAGCATATCATCGCGGTAATAAATGAGGATTTTGTTTGCGAAAGCTGTTCGGAATATTTTTCGCGCCTGCTTGATTATTTGCAAAAATTCAACGTCAGCTACGAAATCAACAAAAAGCTTGTAAGAGGGCTTGATTATTACAACGGGGCGGTATTTGAGATAACAGCCTCAAATCTCGGCGCTCAAAACGCAGTTTGCGGCGGCGGCAGATATGACACGCTTGTCGAGATGCTCGACGGACAACCGACGCCTGCAGTAGGCTGGGCAATAGGTCTTGAAAGACTCTACTCTCTTGTTGACTTCGTGCCGGAGGTTACCAGCGGGGTATATGTAATTTCGGATAAAACCGATGAAGCCCTTAAACTGACCTTCGAACTACGGAAAAACGGTATAAAAGCTGATTTTGATTTCACGGCAAAGAACTTTTCAAAACAGTTTGAAAAAGCCCAAAAATCAAATACAAAATTCGCGGTTATACTGGGTGAGAATGAAATCTCTTCTAATTCATTCACCATAAAAGAGCTGAAAACGGGCGTTCAGCAGACCGTGAGCAAATCCGAACTGATAAATATTTTGAAGAGCTGATTGCCTTTTGTTTATTAATTGTAAAGTATCATTAAGAATATATACTTGAAGGATATACAAACTACTATATTCGTAGTATAATTATCATGTTTTTAAGTTAAGCGTGTTAAAGAAGAATAGCCGGAATTGGTTTGGGTATGTACGAAGTTTTTGATGAATGCAATTTAATTATTAATATATATATACGTTAATCGATCTAAGTTCTTAGGAGGATTCTATGAACCCACGTTTTACGTTCCAGTTTCAATTCGAAAAAACCAAAAATCTTGATGAAACAATTATTTCCTACCTGCTGAATGAAAAAACTAATACTGAAATAGCAAACGAAACAGGATACTCAATGGGATATATAAAAAGAAGGTTAAGCTACCTGTTTAAACTTTACGGAGTAAAAACCAAGGTCGGGCTTGTCAGAGAAATCCTGAGACTGGATCAAACCTGGTAATTACGGTTAAAACACAAAACCCCCTTAAAGGGGGTTTTTAAATGTTAATAAATTTGATGTTAAAATCCCTGCATGCCGAAATACAATAACCGCAAAGCACGCATTTTTCGTGAATTACTTTTGCAATGCCGTACTCCAAAACAATTGCATTCTGCGGACATATTTTAATGCACTCTTTGCATGCGCTGCACCATGGTTCAACAGAAACCCGCTTTTTCTTGAATGCAGCCTGCCCGATGCTCTTTTCCGCATTCCCCGTGAAAAAACCAATATTGCAGTCCAATTCTTCTATACAGGACATTCCTGCCGCAACCGAATCAATATAGGGATTATCAAGCACATATCGGAAAGATTTCTCAAGTTCCCCCGCAAAAAGTCCCCCCGCAAGAACTTTCATTGCAAAAATTCCCTTGCCGTTTGCTTTAGCGGTAGAAATCGCCTCCTCCATATCTTTAAGGCATCCGTCTCTTATTCCGATTCCTTTAAAGTTTATCAGGGGCATAATGACATCAATTTCTTCAATACTTGACGCTTGCATGACGGCTTTGGCGCTGTGTGAGGTTAAGGAAACAGCTTTAATGATACCCTTTTCTTTTGCTTGAAAAAGCGCTCTCAGGGCATCTTTTCTAAACATCCCGTTGTAAAATTCTTCCATTCGTACTTCATGAAGTCCGAAAACTTCGATAATATCTTTATTTATTGCTTTTCTGCATTTATCAATACTCAAAAGCATTTCCTGATGTGTTTGAGCGTAAGAACGCGAAGATATAATTATATCCTGCGGGCTTCCCGTTGCCTGAAAACCCTCCCGTACATGCGGATAAGTCTCATACAGTTCTGCCCCGTCCCAAAAGTTAATACCGCGTTCATAACCTGCTTTCAGAAGCAAACCCGCTTGTGCCGGAGAAATGTTTGAATGATAAGGACTGAAAGAAAGCGTACCCCAGCAGAGTTTTGATACACACAGGCCGGAATCGCCCAACGAAACTTTTTTAATTATTAAATCGTTACCCACGGACTTTTTTCCTCCGCGGCAAAAACTTCAACATTGTATTGAGCTAAAATCTCATTCAAACGCGGAATTATTACTCTCTCTGTTTCAAAATGCCCCGCATCCGCAAGAGCAAAATCCTGCACAGCCAAAGCCTGATGGTATTTAATATCAGCCGTCACATACAGATCAATATCTTTAAGCTCCCCGATAAAATCTCCGCCACCGCCGGGACACAACGCAACTTTTTTGACGGTTTTAATCCCCGCAGGATTAATAATTCTCAGCTTATCAACATTTAGCGCTTTTTTTAATTTTGATAAATAATTATCCAACGTCTCTACCTTTTCTGTCATTCCAATTCTGACAAATTCATTGGAATTCACAACATTAACCAACCCAAGCATTTCCGCAAGACGATCTGCAAGTCCTCCCATACACGAATCAAGATTTGTATGCATTGAATAAATTTGTATATTATTCTTAATTGCCGTTTCAATTATTTTTCCGCTCGGAGTATCAGAATTAATTTTTTTTAATTTGTCAAAAATCAACGGGTGATGCGAAACAATTAAATCACAGCCCCTGTCAGCCGCTTGTTCAACCACATCAATTGAAGGCGTGACGCAGAGCATGATTTTTTTAACTTCAGTATTTGAAAGAAAAATCTGCCAGCCGGAATTATCCCATTCACACGCCATTTGAGGTGGCGCGAATTCTTCAAGTTTTTTTATGATTGTTTCTAATTTTTCGCTCATTTTTCAAAAACTTCCTCTAATATTTGTCGGGCAATGTCTGTTTTTAGTGCTCTTTTGATAGTTTTTGCTTCGCCCTTTTTATTAATAAGCAAAACTTCATTGTAATCGCTGTCAAACCCGCAATCCTTTCGCGAAATATCATTAGCAGCGATAAAATCAAGATTCTTTGCTTTAAGTTTGCTTACGGCATTTGATTTTAGATTTTCGCTTTCGGCGCAAAATCCAACTGTTACTTGATTTTTCTTTTTTAATTTACCGACTTCCGCCAAGATATCGGGATTCTTTACCAGCCTTAATGTCAATTCATCCATATCTTTGGACTTCTTAATTTTTGTGTTTTTCACAGATTCGGGACGAAAATCCGCAACCGCCGCAGCCATAATAAGAGCATCGCAGTATTTAAAATTATCCTTAACATTTTCCAGCATGTCCTGTGCTGATTGAACTTTTATGACCTTATACGGACGCGAAATTTCAACGGTTGTTATTAAGGTTGTTTCGGCGCCTGCTTCAAATGCTTTATCGGCAAGAGCAATTCCCATTTTACCGGAGCTGTAATTCCCAATAAATCTCACGGGATCAATGTTTTCTTTTGTTCCGCCGGAAGTTACGAGAATTTTTTTCCCCTTCAAAAACACCTGACTGTCAAAAACGCTTTTCACTTTTTCAACAATTGCGCAAGGTTCAGCTAATCTTCCGTTTCCGCTCCATCCGCAGGCAAGTTCACCTTCTTCCGGTTCAATGACAATTATTCCGCTGTTTTTCAAAATATCAAGATTCTTTTTAAAAATCGGATTATCCCACATACCCGTATTCATAGATGGAGCGATTATGATTTTTTTTTGGAAAGCAAGTGCAATGGAAGTCAACAGATTATCGCAAATGCCGTTTGCAATTTTGCTTATGGTATTTGCCGTTGCAGGAGCAATTAAAAAAATATCGCTGTCATCTGCAAGACTGATATGCTCGGGTTTCCACTCGGGAACATCAAATTGCTCGCAGTAAACTTCATTTCTCGTGAGGGTACGCAAAGTCGTCAGTGTCACAAATTCCTTTGCATTCGGAGTAATGACAGCTTTAACATCTGCACCCTGCTTTACAAGCAGTCGAATAATTTCGCAGGACTTATATGCAGCAATTGCGCCTGTTATTCCGAATAAAATTTTTTTTCCTTTAAGAGACATTTTGAGTTTTTTTGTTCAATTCACTTAAAACGATATTTTTAAGCTTTTCGTATGCAACGCTTAAATCATCATTAATTATTTCATAATCAAACAAAATTTTCCTCTCAAGTTCGCTTTTTACTATGGCAAGTCTGTTTTCAATAGCTTGCGGAGAATCGGTCTTCCGTTTGAAAAGTCTCGATTTCAGCACATCTATTGAAGGCGGCAGAATAAAAATTAAAACCGCATCTTCAATTTTCTCGTTAACCTGAACGGCGCCTTTTACGTCAATTTCGAGAAAAACATCATTACCGATGAGAAGAGTATCCTGAAGATTTTTTATTGCAGTACCGTAATAGTTTCCCGCAAACTCCGCCCATTCGAGAAACTCACCCTTATTTACCATTAACCGAAATGTTTCCTGATTTACAAAATGATAATCAACATCCGGTACTTCATTGAACCGCGGACGTCTTGTAGTATAAGAAATAGAAAGTTTAACATCAGGAAAATCTTTGCACAGCATACCAAGTAAAGTTCCCTTGCCGACGCCGGAAGGACCTGATAATACAAAAATTTTTCCCTTTTTCACCATAATTCAAATGTAACATAAAATTCAAATTGAGTTAAGGGGGCAATGACGACGAATAGAAAAAAGGAGCTTTTTAACCATTCGTTAACAGCCGCGAAAAGCATATATTCTTTCTTCAAAATCCCCGCGGTTATAAGGCGCCTTTTAGGAGGCTGTTATGGATTCAACACCGGCGGCAAACCGCGTTTAGTTCTGAAAAACTTTATGAATCCTTTTGCCAAGTCCCTGAGTGACGGCTTCTGTATATTTTCCCCTGAAGAGCTTTCGATTTTATAATGACCGACTTCATTGGAAAATTCTAATTTTAGCTTGGTTGTCATTTCTTTGCCTAATGTAAACGAACTGCTGAGCTGTTTGATGGAACTGATTGAATCAAAATCAAAATCAGCCATTCCCGCATGTTCTTTTAAGAAATTAATAAAACTGTCAAAATTCCAATATGTTTCGGGGTTGGGAATTAATTCTGATTTAGAACCTCGTTTAACATCATGGATTATAAGTTTTGTACCCGCAGGCAGGTTATTCAATCGTTCTGCGAACTTAATAAACGCGGGTTTCCACTGCACAAAACCGTGGCTATAGGTTACAACCGGAATGCCCTTAAAGTTCTGAGGTCTAATCGCTGTATTATGATGATTTAAATTCCTGCTTTGCACCTGCATAATGTAATCTCCGTTGCTATATATAATGTTAAAGTCAGAACACGGCAAAACGTGATAGTCAATAAGCAAATTTTTAAGAAATATTTACAGAATTTTGCAACCTATTTGCAGCCTTTAACGCCAAACCGTCTTCTTGAGCGACAGCGATAGATCTTAATATTGTTGTGTCATTCTCAGCCCCGAAGGGGCGTGAGAATCTGTCCCTTAACCAACACAAAACAGCTTCATAAAGCCATATCTCATCAATTGCGAGCGACCAAAGGCAGCGCGGCAATCCAAAAATACCCTTTATCGTCATTCTGAGCGCAAGCGAAGAATCTCATAATCATTGCCTCCAAAGAAAAAAAGAAATGTCATTCTCAGCCTCGCACTGGCGTGAGAATCTGTCTTACTCAACGCAGAACCG
>CAZXPD010000008.1:0-63302 GCA_964643065.1 uncultured Gammaproteobacteria bacterium
CCTTTTATAAAAGAACAAGTACATTTAAAAAGACTCTATTGATTTTATAAATAACCGGACAGATCACCGCGTAGGACTTTTACTATCCTCGTGACCACAGCTCGCTGTCAATAAATACTTACCCTTCGGGACTCACAAGGGGGCGACAGCCCCCTTATATTCCTATGGGCGGGCGGGTGGGAAAAACAAAAAACTGTAGCCAAACGGCTACAATTAGGGGACCTTTGGACGCCCAAATCCCTGCTATAATAACAATATCAGCAGTATCAACTGCAATAAAATATATAAGGTCATGTCATCCTCAGTGAGCGTTAGCGAACGTGAGGATCTATATCACCAACTACTGAGAACAGACCCTCACGCTCCTTTCAGTCGCTGAGGGTGACACACAAAAAGGTTACAAAAATTATGATAAGAGACCAATTTGCTTATAAACACAGCCTCAAAGGGCGATTTGAATAAAACAGCATTTACAAAATAGGTTGCAAAAAGGCTGCAAATAGGATGCAAAATTCAATGTTTTTTTACAAAACCAAACCCGAACCCCTCTAAAAATCAAAGTCCTTTCTACTTTAAGGGGTGGTGCTCGGGCATAAAAACTCTCTAATAATCAATAACTCAGTAAAGACAAAAGAACGAGAATCAATCCAAAAAACCCTCAAACACTTTTGCGTACTGCAAATTGCCAAATCTCACAAAAACAAAATAGGTTGCAAAAAGGCTGCAAATGGGATGCAAATAGGTAGCAAAATCACAAAAAAAATTAAAAAAACCACAGCTTTAAATTTCCAAACCCAAATTCATAGCGAAACGGCTTTGAATACATTTTGGTATAAGGATCAGATCGGCTCCTTCTCCAAAACCCTGCCTTCCAGCTTCATTTTCATATAAAAACAGTCTTCTTTTTTAAGCTTTTCGTATGTCTCAACATCCCTGTACCTGAGAACCTTTGCGGGATTGCCGCCTGCTATGGCACATCGGGGTATGTTTTTTGTTACCACACTTCCCATGGCTATTACAGCACCTTCTTCTATTGTTATACCGGGACATATACTGACGTTTATGCCAATCCAGACGTTGTCTTTGATTGTTACGGGCTTTAAAATCTCTTTATTGTCGTACGGGAGTAAGGATTCGCTTTTATAATTATGGTTAAAGCTTATTATTGTGCATCTTGGACCTATTATGACATTACTGCCGATTGTAATACCGCCCTTGGCATCAAAAAACGCATCTTTGCCGATGTAAACGTACTCGCCCATTGAGATATTTTCGGGAAAATACATCTCGCAACTCTCGTCAACCATAGTGTTTTTCCAATTGTACTTTTTCTTTTTAAAAAGTTTAAACAAATTCATTAATCCCTGTGTCTTTAATTCTTAGTCTTTGCAAGTATCTAAAAGATTGTCGGCAGATTTATCGGGTTTATCAATGTGCTTGTAATTCCATGTAATTATATACCAAGTTGCGATAACCCCGAAGATTCTTATTACAAGCGAACTTATTGCCGAACCTTCTGCGCCCAGAGGCGGTATTAAAAACATATTCAGCACTACATTTGCTGCCAGCTGGATAAAATAAATATAAAAAAGGATATGCGGAATATTCAAAGCATAAAACAGCGGATTCAAAGCCGCGGCAAAGAACCCGACAATAAATGAGATAATGAGAAGATTTAATACTCCTGCTGCGCTAACGTAGCTTTCTCCAAATACAAATAATATAAAGTATTTTGAAATTAAAAGAAGCGTTACACAAAGCAATGCTTGAAAAGGAGCTGTTTTAAAAAGCCACTTGGCAAGTTTTTTGAACTCAATCAAGTTTTCTATTGAAACCACTCTCGGAAACAAAACGGTGAAAAGTGCGTTTGTGAACAACGGAATTATAAAAGCGATTTGAAACGCCAGCGCATATTTTGCAACTTCTTCCTTTGTAGAAATTATCCCGAGCATAATAGTATCAACTCTCATTATTACAGCCGTGATGATTGTTGAGAGCGCAACCCATTTCGAAAAATTAATAATGCATTTTAATTTCTCTTTATCAAAAGAGAAGTTTATTCTGTTTTTTGTGAAAAATGCCACAGCGGCAAATGGAACTATAATTGCGGAAAAATAAAAGAAAATCATAGTATTCAGGGATTTATAACCAAAAAGGCAAGCCGCAAAAATAAAAAAGAACCTTGCAAAATTAAGCAAAACCGTTACGATTGAATATTGCAGAAATTTGTATGAGGACTGAAGAACTGTCTGAAGAAGACTTACAACACTTAAAAGTATTGTTGAAAAAACCATGATTTGAATGTTCAGATATGATGAGCTGATTTTGAAAAACGAATCAATTATAAATTTGCCGAAAATCAATGAAAACAGAAAAATAAAAAGACCTGACGCCAATCTCATCCAAAGCATCGTGCCGATTATCTTTTTTTCGTTACCGTTGTTCTCTGATAAAAACTTTAGATTTGTGATATTTAGTCCCAAGTCCATAAAAAACGGAAGAAGTCCGCCTATTGCGGCAAAAATGGCAAATGTGCCAAAATCTTTCATGGAAAGGTTTCTGGTAGCAACAATCGTGATTAAAAAATAAAAAATACTGCTGATTAAATTGCTTGAAAAAACAAACAACAAATCTTTTTTTATTCCAATTTTATTGAAAGCCATTATTTTACCTTAGTAAAAGTTCAGTATTAAATAATTTTATCAAAACCACAAAACCTACAAATAGCAAACAAGCCTATTTTTCCCTAAGAGCAGATAGTAATAATATTATTAACGTAGTATAATAAGTAATAATAAGGAATTTAGAGAATTGAAGGTGAAATTATGACACAGGTCAGAATGCCTTTTGTTCAGACGAGAAGAGATTCTTGGACTGAAATTAATCTCTCTGCCATTGAACATAATGTTAAACTCATCAAAGGCTATTTATCAGAAAAAACAAAATTCTTGGCGGTCATAAAAGCGGACGCATACGGACACGGCTCAACAATGATTGCACCGACGCTTTTGGCATCCGGCGTTGATATGCTAGGCGTAGCTTCAGTTGATGAAGGACTTCAATTACGTGAAGCAGGTGTTGAAGCCCCCATTCTTGTTTTAGGCTCCGTTCCGACATGGGCAGTTCTTTCAGCCGTGGAAAACGACATAATGCTTTCGATATTTACACACGATCATATAAATGCCTGCATTGACGCTTTCAGAAAATCCGGCAAAAAAGCTAAAGTTCATATCAAAATTGATACAGGAATGCACAGAATAGGAATATTCTGGGACAAAGCGGTTCAATTCATCAGAGAAGTCGCAAATGTTCCGGAGATAGAATTAATCGGCGCTTTTACGCATATGGCATGCGCTGAAAATCAAAAAGTGACCTTAAAACAAAAAACATGGTGGGAAAATGTCATAAATGAAGTTTCGGATTTGAATTTAATGCTTCATGCCGCAAATACGGCATGCACCATTGCTTATAAAGATATGCATTATGATATGGTAAGAGCAGGTATCGGAATTTACGGTCTTAATCCTGATTATCCTGCAGGAACAAATACTCCCGACTTTAAACAGGCAATGAGCTTGCGCGGAAGAGTGGCTTATGTTGAAGATATCCCCGCAAATTCCGGTATCAGCTACGGCTATACTTATATTACAAGTTATGACGACACAAGGGTTGCTACTATTCCCATAGGGTATGCTGACGGAGTTTCAAGAGAACTTTCAAATAAAATATACGGGCTAATTAACGGAAAAAGAGTCCGCCAAATAGGTAATATCACTATGGATCAGATGATGTTTGATGTTACTGACGCAGGGGATGTAAGAATAGGTGATGTAATTACACTGCTCGGCAAAGACGGAGATGAATTCATTCCTATTGATTACTGGGCAAACAAGCTCAATACAATCAGTTATGAAATAACCTGCCGATTAAAAATCAGGCTTCCCAGAGTCTATACCAGAGACGGTTTCTAAAAAATTAATTTTTCCTTAGCACTTCATCATTAAATATTCCAAAATCTCTGAATCCTGAAGAGAAATATCTTTTGTAACCGTCCTGATCCTCCAGTGGCCAGAGTTTTTTCATTTCTTGTTGTAACTTTTGGAATCTTGCCCATTCTTCGTTGTTCCCAATCTTTTTGTTAAATATTTCAAGTCTTTTGAAAATATCGTATTTCAAAAGTATTTGAGCGTCGGTGTTGCGGAGGCAGTCAGGAGAAAACCCGTCAGGAATTGTTTTAAGAACTGCCTCATACAGACTGATAACATTCCTTGCCTGTATACTCAATTCTTTATGTACTAAAAGTGCATCACAGCAGGTTTTAGGATCTAAAACCAACAATTTGGCTATATAATCATTTGTTCTTTCTCTTACATTGGTTTTGAAGCTTTTATACCAGATTTCACGATCTGCTTTGAAAGCTGACAAATCTTCATCAGTTATAGGTAAAAGCTTGTTTTTATCAACTTGTTTCAATGTATCTGAATGTTTTCTGAACATAATAATATCCGACATTTCCGGATATCTCAGAAATCTTTCGTAGAGTTCTTCATAAACTTTTCCTTTTGTCAGCAAAAATTTAGCTTCTTCCGCTCTTGCATAGAGGTATAAGAAAGGACCAGCTTCCCGATGCAGTTTTTCTCCACCTATATTGTAAGGATGAACTATCGGGAACTTTCCATTAATATGAAGGGGTTTTCTTATGAGAGGGTCTAAAAACATTTGGACTTCTTCCAGAACGTTGTATTTAAGCGGACAGCAGGTTTTATTGCCGATTTCTTTTATTGTAACTTCAAAAGCCATTTGGTTTTTTCTGGCATTTTCTAAAATTTCTCTGACATTATTAAACCCTGATAAAAAAGTCATTGTCAGATTTTCATTTAGTCCAAATCTTTCCAATGCCGATTTGCCGATAAACGGCAGATTTGTTTTATAGGTTTGTTTCAGCCAAGTCTGTCTTTTTAGTTCTCTGGCGGTTAAACTTTTCAAAATGTTATTTACTGCCTTAAAGGATACTTCGGTTTTTGCATTTGAAAGGCATTTTTGTCCGTTCATTTGCTGAGTCTGAAAGTAATTATTTTTGTTAAAAACAATAGGTGTGATTCCGTACATAACAGCCTCAATATTATTTACAGATTATTTAAAACCCGTAAAAATAAAAATTGACAGTATAGGTAATAAATTTTTACATTTTCAGAAAAGTTTAATATATTCCGTATTTGGAAAATAAAGAACCTTTTTCAGGATTGTTATGAAGAGGTATTTGGTTTTTAACGGAAGTTTTTGCTCTGTTTGCCCATTCATTGAATATCGAATCAAATACAGGATAATTATTCCTACGATCCGATACATTCCATTCCGACTGCATTTTTGTAACAACATTTATACTTTTTTGTTCCGATTTTTTGTCTCTAGCCATGTTGTAAAAAATTGCAAGTTTATTGTGGAGTTCATATTTCAGTGATATTTGCGAATTTGAGTTATGCAGGCAGCTGCCGGAAAATCCGTCAGGAATAGTTGAAAGAACTGCTTCATAGAGCTTTATTACATCGCCTAACTGTTTGGAAACACCTCTGTTACAAGGAGAATTCAAAAGTTCCAACATTTTGTCTCCGGCTTCTGTCGGGTCTTTAATACTATTCTTGATCCCTGAAAAAATCATATTTGTATTAAGCCAAAATTTAATTTCTTCTGCTTTGGCATAATTGTAAATAAGCGGGCCTGCCTCAGGATAATTGGGGACTTTTTCAAGAATATCTGCACGCATAACAGCAAAATTTTTATGATGAATATTTAAAACTTTTGCCATTAAAGGACCTAAGCATTTGTTTTGAATCTTTTTCAAAGATATGTAGTCATTGTTATTATATGTTCTGTGGCAAAGCGTCAAAATATTATACCTTTCGGAGAGCCATTGTGCTGCTTTAATAAATGTTTCCTGCTCTTTTTCAGTTATTTCCAATCTCTCAAAAATTGCTTTTTGTTTAAAAGGATTTTCTAACCTTCCTTCTAAACCTAGGTGCACAAATCTTTTCAAATGATTAAGATAAGCACCCTCAAAAGAAACATTATTTTGTTCTGATTTTTTTTGATTTAAAAAGCTTGCTCTGCGAAAACTGCCGGCATTTCTGTTTTTGTTTGAGATTACAATATTCTGGCAATTAAGCCTAACTGCAATAACATTCATGATGTTCCCCCCATTCCTTCCAAGTAATTTAAACACCTGAAAAATATAATTGCATATTTTAAACCAAAAATGTATAAATTGCTTTACAAAAATTAAAATCTTGCCGTCAAAGTCATCAGTATAGTTTTAATTATTTCCAAAGACAGAAAAGCAAAAATTGGTGATAAATCAAGTCCGTTTATAGGCGGTATCATTCTCCTGAAAGGAGTTAAAATCGGCTCTGTTATGTCATTTAACAGCTTAAAAGGCTGTTTCCACCAGGAAATATTCGGAAACCACGACAGCAAAATCCTTAGAATTAAAATAAATTCAAGTAACTCAAATAATTGTCCTATCGCATGAGATAAGCCCATTTATATTTCCCCCTTAAATTCGTGCATGTTCCAAAGTACTCGAACAAGTACAGATTTTTCTTTCAACCGGAATATTTTTTACCATAGAGTATAAAAGTTTTTTAAGTTTTTCGTTATTTTCGGTGAATACTTTTATAACTTCGGAATGGCTCACCGGTTCAACGTCTTCAACAAGTCCCGCATCATAATCGGTAATAAGAGAAATATTTACGCTGCACATTTCGAGTTCCTTAGCCAAATAAACTTCGGGATACTGTGTCATGTTAATGACTTCCCAGCCCAGAGAAGTATAAAATTTAGATTCTGCTTTTGTGCTGAAGCGCGGTCCCTGAATAACAAGGATTGTACCTTTGTCATGAACAGGTATTTGAGATTCTTTTGCGCTTGCAAACGCAATTGACCTTAATTCCGGACAATACGGTTCAGCCGGGCTGACATGAGTTGTTATAGGACCGTCAAAAAATGTATCTTCCCTTCCCCATGTTTTGTTAACAAACTGGTCGCAGATTACAAATTCACCGGGTTTAACGTGTTTTTGAAGGCTTCCTGCCGCGCACGGGCTTATAATCCTTGAGACTCCGAGGCTTTTCATTGCCCATATATTTGCTCTGTAATTTATTTTATGCGGCGGAATATCGTGTTTTTTGCCGTGCCTCGGCAAAAATGCTACCCTTTTTCCTGCCAGTTTTCCTAACATAAGACAATCCGAAGGCGCTCCGTAAGGGGTTTCAACTCTTGCTTCTTCCGCTTCATCAAGCAGTTCGTAAAACCCCGAACCGCCGAAAATACCTATATCTGCCAAATTTTTACAATCAAAAGCCATTTTTTCTCCTCTGAATTTCAATAGTGAACATTTAAACAATCATATTACGATTAACCTTTCAATTTCAATAAGGTTAATTTTTCATGCCTTACACTTTACAAAATTGCTGAAAGGTTGAAAAAAATTTATCATTAATTTATATTGCATCAGCAAGCAAAATTGCAATAAAGATATTTGAATTTTTTTAACGGAGTGTCTTCGATGACGGATAAAAAAACTTATCTAACCATACACGGCCACTTTTATCAGCCTCCCAGAGAAAACCCCTGGCTTGAATCAATTGAAATGCAAAGCAGTGCATCACCATTTCATGACTGGAATGAACGAATAGCTTATGAATGCTACATTCCAAATACGGTCTCAAGGATTGTTGACGGCAAAAACCACATACTCGATATCGTCAATAATTATTCACTGATGAGTTTTAACTTTGGACCGACCCTTTTATCCTGGATGGAACTCTACACTCCGGAAAGTTACGAGAAAATTATTCAGGCTGACAGAGCGAGTCTGGAAGAATACTCAGGACATGGCAGCGCACTGGCACAGATTTATAATCACATGATAATGCCTCTTTCGAATGAAAGAGATAAATATACACAGGTAATATGGGGAATAAAAGATTTCCAGTACCGTTTCGGAAGAGAACCTGAAGGAATTTGGCTTTCTGAAACTGCCGCCGATGATGAAACACTCAAAACTCTTGTTGACTGCGGTTTAAAATTTACTATTCTCTCTCCTTATCAGGCTGCAAAGGTTCGTTTGATTGGCAAAGACGAAAATTCTTGGACTGACGTTAGCTGGGGAAATATTGATCCCGCTCAGGCTTACAGGTATTTTCTTAAGGACGGCACAGACAGGCATATAGATTTGTTTTTCTATGACGGTTCGATATCCCGTGCAGTTGCTTTTGAAAACCTCCTTCGTGACGGCGACAGGTTTGTTGCAAGGTTGAAAGACGGCGTTTTTCCTGCAAGAAACTATGACCAGCTTATAAATATTGCAACCGACGGCGAAAGTTACGGTCATCATACACAATTTGGAGATATGGCGCTTGCTTATGTTCTGAAACAAAAAGCTGAGGAATATGGTTTTAAATTGACCAATTACGGGGAATATCTGGAGCTAAATCCGCCGAAATGGGAAGTTGACATTAAACATCCTTCATCCTGGAGTTGTTTCCACGGTGTCGGAAGATGGGAAGATGATTGCGGATGTTCAACGGGAGCTCAGCCGGGATGGAACCAAAAATGGCGACGCCCTCTCAGAGATGCCCTTGATTGGCTTAGGGATGAACTTGCCGTTTCATTTGAAAAGCACGCCGGCAAGTACCTAAAAGAACCTTGGAAAAGCAGAAACAGGTATATTGACGTAATACTTGACAGAAATGAAATGACAGTAAGAAACTTCTGCGAACACGAAGCGGTTAAAAAACTTACACATCACGAAATGGTTAATGTAATTAAACTCCTTGAAATGCAACGGCACGCAATGCTCATGTACACAAGCTGCGGCTGGTTCTTTGCCGATATTTCTGGGATAGAAACAGTTCAAATAATGAAATATGCTGCAAGAGCAATGCAGATAGCGGAGGAATTTACTGAAATTAACCTTGAAAATAAATTTTTGGAAATTCTTTCTGAAGCGAAAAGCAATATCCCTATATACGGAACGGGTAAAGACATTTATCTGAAATTCGTAAAACCCTCAATTGTTGGCATAAAGCAGGTGGTCAGCCATTGGGCAATAAGCTCGTTATTTGAGGAATATTCTGAAGAAACAGCTATCTACTGTTACAATATTAAGAGTCTGGATTACCGCAGAGCCAAAAAAGGCAATACCAGCCTTGTCATAGGTCATATAGAAGTTACTTCGGAAATAACGTTTGACCATCATGATATGATTTTTGCTCTTTTACATTTTGGCGGAGAAGATTTCCATACAGTTATCAGGGGTTTTGCCGGTGAAAAAGAGTACAACGATGTTAAGGAAGATATGATTGCAAAATATCAAAGCCTTCCGCTTACCGAAGTAATA
The DNA here is from genome assembly GCA_964643065.1 of uncultured Gammaproteobacteria bacterium. GTDB lineage: Bacteria > Cyanobacteriota > Vampirovibrionia > Gastranaerophilales > CAZEDP01 > CAZEDP01. The sequence continues at coordinate 9,398 of CAZXPD010000008.1, forward strand.
AGAAGTCTTGATGACCACTTCGGAAGAGATTATTGCACTCTGAAAGATCTTTTCCTTGAAGAAAAACAAAAAATTATAACGGTATTAATAAAAGACCAACTGGAAAAATTCGCATCTACTTATAAAAATCTATATGATGAAAGCAAAGGACCGATGATGGAGCTCCATGAACTTGAACTTAAAGTTCCTTCAGAGTTCAAAATTGCTGCCGAATATACTCTGACAGAATCTTTCAACAATATTATTTTGAACATAGATGATATAGCAAATCCCGACTTGCTCCAGGAAGCCTTTGACATTAATAATGAAGCAAAAGCGCTAGGTATTGAACTTGATAAAAAACCCGCAAATAAAAAATACGGAGCATTTTTAACCGAAAATGTGAAGAGGCTTGCCGAAAATCCCGAGATACAGACCTGCAACGGCATAATCAATGTTATTGATTTGTCGATAAAGCTTAACCTTCGGATAGATATGACAGAAGCTCAAAATATTTATTTCAACTCAATATACAGCAAATTCTCGGATTTCATCGAAAGTTCGAAAGCTTCTGAAAATTTAAAAGGGGAAAGAGAGTTACTTGCAACTCTCTTAAATACCGGTGAAAAACTAGGTTTTAACGTTGAAAAACATTATGTGAAGCTGAATAAGTTATTCGATGCGGCTGTAAAGTAAAAATACAAATCAAAAGAGCAGCTGCCTGCTGCTCTTGTATTAAAGGTTATAAATATCAGGGGAAATAGAGTTAGTTATATGAGTGGGGGAGTTAAGTATGAGGTGCATAAATTCTTTTTTATCTAATTATGTCAAAGTTTTAGTTTCACGGTTTTTTCTTTACTTTCTTCTGCCTTCGGCAGGGTTATTTCAAGTATTCCGTCTTTGTAAGCTGCCTTTGCCTGATCAGTTTTAATCTTGTCGGGTAGCGGAATGGACCTTAAAAAGTTTCCGTATCTGAATTCAGAACGATATACATGTTCGCCTTTTTCCTCGTGTTTTCTCTTATACTCGCCGGATAAAATGAGCTCATTTTCTTTGACTTCGATATCAATTTCTTCCTTATTCATTCCCGGAATTTCGGCTTTTACATAATAATTATCTTTATCTTCAGTAAATTCAATAGACGGAGTGTTAAAACCTTCTCTTTTTATACCGACCGGTATAAATACTTCGTCTAAAAACTTGTTGATGCTTTCTGTTAAAGGGTAAATTCCTGCGACGTTTCTTTGGATGATTGACATAATTTTCTCTCCTTCTTCATTGATTAAATCTAAACTTAATTTTTCATACTAACCATCTTAACATCGGAAATTTAATAATCTGATTTTCATAATTATTTTTTAATCAGTATTAACAAAATGTTAAGACGCGGTTTCAAAGAAAAGAGTTTAAGTTTTAAAAAACAATCAAGCCTGCCCTGAATTACGGGTTGTTTTTTGCAGTCCGGTTAAACTCACTGTCAATAGAGTATTCATTAATGACAGCCAAATCAGTTAAAATATATTTAAATCAAAATCTTTTTATCTATGAAAATAAAATTTAACTTGGAAAAGCTTAAGAAAATCCCTGTTTACATCACAAAATACAGGTTATATTTTGCTGTTGGGGTTATATTTTTCACTCTGGCAGGTTCTCTTCTGCTCATTTTGGGCAGCATAAAACATAACGGTCTTGCAGATATGACGACTCAAGGCGAAACTCTCATTAAAAAAGCCAAATATGCCGAGGCATATGAGCACTTCAGCAGAATGGTCAGAATGTACCCCGACTCTTATAAAGCTCATTATTTATTGGGACAGCTTTATTTGAAATTCAATGATGCAGAAATGGCGAAAGTAGAGTTTTACAGAGCTATTAACTGTAAAAATATCACTGATTTTAACGCATATTTCGTCATGGCGGATTTGTACAAAAAAGAAAACAACTTCGAACTTGCCCAAGGTGTTTTGATAATGATACAAAACAGACAAAACAAGTCTGTTGTAAATAAATTATCTGATTTTTATTACGCATGGGCGGAAAATCTTGTTAAAAACGATCTGCCCGAAGCCGTTAGAAAATATGAGATCTCATATAATTACTGCCGAAAGTTCTCGTGCGGCAATATGTCACAAATTAAAGAAAAAATAGAAAATTCATATTTAAATATGGCAGATGATTTTCTTAAGACAGGTCAAACGCAAGAAGCAATAAATATTCTTTTTCAATCGATACAGTTCAATAATAACCCTTATGCTCATTACAAACTGGCAAAAATATATTCGAAAAATAATTTAGATAAGGCAATATCAGAATATGAAAAAGCCTTTAAACTTAACCCAAAGGTTTTAAGCCCGGATGAGCTGGTAAACCTTTTTGTGATGAAAGCTGATTTGCACAAGAAAAATAATGATTTATTAGGCGCCGAATACTTCTATGAAAAGGGTAAGAAATATAATCCAACCTTAAAAACACCTTTTAAACCCTATAAACCTGTTATTTTAAGCATCACAAACAAAAATCTCAGACCAAATTACTCTAAAGATATCCTTACACCTATGGTGGCTTTCACTATTACCAATATCGGCAAAGAAAATATTGATTATTTAAAAGCGGGGATAGTTTTTTCGGTAAATGGAAAGCCTCTCTCTCAGGAAAATAAAATAATTGCTGATGAGAAAAAACCTCTGAAATCAAAAGAAAAATCAAAAGCTCAAAGTGTTTTTTCTTCCGTTCCCATTTCAAGTATTTTTGACAATTCATTGGTTGAAATTAAAATATTTCTCTCCCAACAAAAGCCGGATGAATGGCGGTTGTACAGGAGTCTGTATTTGAAGCCCTGCAAACCTGATGACGTTATTTTGCAATCTCAGACGAAGTAATTTTGCCAAAATTGCTTTGTTGACAATATAATTGAAGTGATTAAATTTTTTTGAAGTTTTAATATGATAAACGGTAAAAAAATTGTTGTTGTAATGCCGGCTTACAACGCCGAAAAAACTCTTGAAAAAACCTATGAAGAGATATCAAGAGAAATCATCGATGAGGTAATTCTTGTTGACGATAAGTCTTCAGACGGAACAAAGGATATTGCCGGCAAATTGGGCATTAAAACAATAGTCCATAACGAAAACAGAGGTTACGGCGGAAATCAAAAAACTTGCTATACTGCCGCTCTTAATGAAGATGCCGATATTATTATTATGCTTCATCCCGATTATCAATATTCGCCTAACCTAATACCTGCCATGGCTTCGATGATAGCTTTTAATGAATACGACTGTGTTCTGGGTTCGCGAATACTTTGCGGCAGCGCTTTGAAAGGCGGAATGCCGTTATACAAATATATAGCAAATCGTTTTCTGACTTTTTTCCAAAATACTCTTATGAATCAAAGCATAAGCGAATATCATACCGGATTTAGGGCTTTTTCAAGAGAGCTTTTAGAAACCTTACCTCTAAAAGAATGCGATGATGATTTTATTTTTGACAATGAAATATTGGCTCAAATTTGTTTTTGGGATTATCGCATCGGGGAAGTCAGCTGCCCGACAAAATACTTTGAAGACGCATCCTCGATAAATTTTTCCCGCTCCGTGAAATACGGCTTGGAAGTATTGAAAGTAAGCATTTTATATTTTCTTGCAAAAAATAGCATTTTTCTAAGCGGAATTTTCGATAAAAACGGCAAAAAACTCGATAAAAATGACCAGTTATTGTATTATTTTTCAAACGAAACCCAAAACGGAGCAGTTAAATGAGAATAATAGGCATAGACCCGGGCATGGCAATCGTCGGCTACTCCGTTCTTGATTTTTATGATAATAACTCCGAAAATTGCTTTTCAGTTATTGCTTCCGGTTCAATTCAAACTGACAAAAAAAAAGATGATCCTGCCAGGTTATACGAAATACACAGGGATTTAACGGAGCTTATAGAAACTTATAAACCTGATGTTGCGGCAGTCGAACAGCTTTTTTATTTTAAAAATGCCAAAACAATTATTCCTGTTGCTCAAGCAAGAGGAGTAATTATCATGACACTCAATATGTTCAATATAAAAGTCTTTAACTATACCCCGCTTGTTGTGAAACAAACCATAACCGGATACGGCAGAGCGGATAAATCAGAGATAAAAGATATGGTAAAAATAATTTTAAACTGCGAAACTCTCGACAAACTCGACGATACCGCCGATGCAACTGCAATTGCCATCTGTCATGCAAGACAAATTGTTTTTACATAAGAAGATTTGTCAATACTATTGATGTTTTTCAACAGGTTTTTGTCTTAAAGTAGGGAATGCTATGACATCTCTGATATTTGCAGAATCTGTCAGCAGCATAACCAGCCTGTCTATGCCTATTCCTAGCCCGCCGGCAGGAGGAAGGCCATATTCAAGTGCTGTGATGTAATCTTCGTCAATTTCGTGAGCTTCATCATCGCCGTCAAGTTTTGCCTGAGCCTGTTTCTCAAAACGTCTTCTCTGATCAATCGGGTCAGTCAATTCCGAGAAAGCATTAGCTATTTCCCAACCGTTAACGCGGGTTTCAAACCTTTCTACCAGCCTGTTGTTTTCTCTGTGAGATTTTGCAAGAGGTGAAATATCGCGCGGGTAGTCAATAATATGTATCGGCTGGATTAATTGCGGTTCGACTTTTTCTTCAAAAACCGCATCAATAATTTTGCCCCAGCTTGCATTTTTATCAACTTCTATGCCAAGCTTTTCAGCTTCTTCATAAGCCTCTTCTTTGGTCAGTAGCTGACCAAAATCAACGCCCGTATATTTCTTTATCGCCCCAAACATTGTCATTCTCTGCCATGGGGGAGTTAAATCTATTTCATTGCCTTGGAACTGAATTTTAAGAGTTCCGAGTACTTTCATGGCAACGGTACTGACTAAATTTTCAGTCAAAGCCATCATTTCGTTGTAATCAACATAAGCCTGATAAAGTTCCAACATTGTGAATTCAGGGTTATGCTTTGGTGAAATGCCTTCATTTCTGAAGTTTCTGTTAATTTCAAAGATTTTCTCACTCAAACCTCCGACCATAAGCCTCTTTAAGTGAAGCTCTGGAGCAATTCTGAGAAACATATCCATGTCAAGGGCATTATGGTGAGTTACAAAAGGTTTTGCGTTTGCGCCGCCTGCAAGAGTTTGCAGCATAGGCGTTTCAACTTCAAGAAAACCATGACTGATAAGATATTCTCTGATTTCCTGTATAATCAGGCTTCTTTTTCTGAAAGTTTCTCTGGTTTCGGGGTTCATAATCAAATCCAGATACCTTTGACGATAACGTGTTTCGACGTCGGTCAACCCATGCCATTTTTCAGGCAAAGGAAGAAGTGACTTGGAAAGGATTTTAAAGTCTTTTGCCTTAATGCTCAATTCGCCTCGGGGTGTTCTTCTGATTGATCCCGAAATTCCAATAATATCGCCAATATCAAGAAGTTTCAAAAGTCCCGTTTTTTCTTCAGAAACATTGTCTTTATGAATAAAAATCTGAATTTTTCCCGAACTGTCCATCAGGTCAATAAACATACCGCTGTTACGCATTGCCATAATTCTGCCCGCAACGTTATAGTAGTTTTCTGTTTCTTCACCGGCAGCCAAATCTTTATACTTGTCCTGAAGCTCTTGCGCCGAGGCGGTTCTGTCAAAGGAGTAGGGGTAAGGATTTATTTGTTTATCTACCAAATCGGTAAGTTTTTGAATACGAATATTTCTTATTGTATCGATGCTTGTTTTGGTTTCTTTTTCTGTCAATTCGACCTCCAGCGATTAGCTTGTAATATTAATTCTTTATCTATGATTGTATCATTAAAAAATTACAAAGGATGAGAAGGATAATCCTTTTTGTGAATAATGGATTTTTAGCATATTTAAGTCTTAATTTAAGACCTAACAAAGCTCTCTAGATACCTTATGGTTTTTAGGAGCTTCAACTTCTTCAACGTACTTGATTGCGGTATTTGCAGCAATTGCCCCGTCTGCAACAGCAGTGATTATTTGTCTCAGGGTTTTGGCTCTGATGTCGCCCGCGGCAAAAACTCCTTCAAGACTGGTTCTCATATCATTATCCGTTAATACAAAGCCGTTTTCGTCAGTTTTAAGATAATTTTTAAAAAGTTCGGAATTAGGGAGATAGCCTATAAACGGGAATATTCCGTCAAACTTTAAATCCTCTGTGCTGGCGGTTTTAACATTTTTAACGCTTATCAGCTCAACTTTTTCTTTGCCTTTAATCTCTGTTACCACGCTGTCCCATATAAATTTGATTTTTGGGTTGGCAAAAGCTCTTTCCTGATAAGATTTATCAGCTCTGAGACAATCCCTTCTGTGAATTATAGTTACGCTATCGGCAAATTTTGTCAGATATCCGGCTTCTTCTATGGCTGAATTACCGCCTCCGACTACGGCAACATTTTTGCCTCTATAAAACGCTCCGTCACAAACCGCACAGTAGCTGACACCTCTGCCGGTAAATTCTTTTTCCCCCTGAACACCCATCTGTCTGTAATGAGAACCTGTGGCAAGTATGATGCTGTGAGCTCTGAATAAATACTCTTTTGTTTCGACTGTTTTAATTTTGTCTATAAGATTTATCCCGACAATTTCCTGCAAAAAATACTTATCCGTTCCGAATTTATCGGAATGGTTTTCAAGATTTTCTATAAGCTCAAATCCGTTAATGTTTGAAAACCCGGGATAGTTTTCTACTTCAAGAGTATTATTAACTTGACCTCCGGCAACTCCAGTATCTATGATTGCGGTTTTAAGTGCGCCTCTTGAGGCATAAATCGACGCGGCAAGTCCGGCAGGTCCTCCTCCGAGTATTATAAGATCATAGTTTAATTCTTTTATCTGTTTTGACATAATATTTCTCCCCTCTCATTCTAATAACTCTTTTATTGGCGGTCCCGACAGTTTTACGGCATTAACCTTATATCTGATAAACTCAGAGTACAGATATTTATTCTTTGAATAATAATCTGTCTTTAAATAATCTTCCCCGAAAAAATTTGTTCCGTCTACCGTCAATGTTACAGTTTCAGTTCTTTGATATTTTTTTGAAACATCCTTTCTTGTAAAAGTTGCCGTATTACCCCTGACTTCGTTGACATTTATAGAAGCTTCAGCTCCGGTTACGGGATTACTTAAGGTAACAATTCCGTTCCTTTTTGCAAGTGTCCAAATATCATTACCCCGTTTTTTAAAAATATCGGGTATATCTGTATCAATTACTGTACTAAAGACCGACCATGTGCCGTAGAGATCTTTTGGAAGCTCTTTTGATATAACCACACTTCCTTTTAAAACTCCTCCTTTTTTGGCATAAATCTTTGGCAAACCGCTGTCCAGATATATGGTTTCATCGGCTATAACATTTTGATTAATTAAAAACAAAGAAATGCAGACCAGCAAGATTATCTGAAAATATTTCATATTCTATATCTCAATGTTTTATGGAAAAATCCCGAAAATCCCCTTTGTAAGGTTTTCGATGCATTTCAATATTTGAAACAAAAGACATGGAAGGACCCTGTTGACACCATTTGAGCATTTCATCGACAGCTTTTTCGTCACCTTCAAAAAAAGCTTCAACTTTGCGGTCATATGTGTTTCTAACCCAGCCGGTTATACCAAGACTCTGTGCTTTATAAAGTGTGCTGTATCGATAACCGACACCCTGCACTCTTCCTGAAATAAAAACATGAACCGCGATTTTTTCCATTTCAAAGTCCTTCAATTATTTTTACCGCATCAGGAATGTAGTCAGGCAAATTGTTTGCGCAAACGCAGTATTCGGATAAATCTTCGGCTGCTGCTTCTCCTGCCAAACCGTGAAGGTAAACGGCTAACTGAGCAGCTTCCAATAAAGATAACCCCTGCGCTGCAAATCCGGCAATCATGCCCGACAGCACATCGCCGGTTCCTGCTTTTGCCAGAGCCGAATTTCCGGTCGGGTTAACATAAACATTTCCGTTTGTATCGGCAATTATTGTTCTCGGTCCTTTTAGAACAACTGTTGTATTTAGCTTTTCCGCAGTTTTTAGAGACGATGCAATCCTGTCTTTTAATATTTCTTCGAGAGAAACTTTCAACAATCTTGAAAGCTCTTTGGGGTGGGGCGTAATTATTGAATTTTTGGGAAAAATGCAGTCGCCGCACATTGCAAAACAATTAAGAGCATCGGCATCATAGATTATGGGAATTTCAGTTTTATTTAAGGCTTTGGTAAGCTCCAGAACAAATTCAAAAGTATGGCTTTCGGTGCTCAGTCCTGGTCCTATAAGAACACAGGTGCTTTTTAACGCTTTTTCAAGAACTTTTTCAACTGCTTCCTCCGAAATTGTTCCGTTTTTTGTTTCTTCAAGCGGAAGGAAAACTATTTCGGGCGACATTGAAGCAATAACCGGAACTATGCTTTTGGGACAGGCAAGAGTTGAATAACCTGCACCTGCTTTGAAGGATGAATTCGCGCTTAAAAATGCCGCGCCGGACATAGCAGTGCTTCCTGAAACCGTCAGAACATTACCGAAAGTCCCTTTATTGCTGTTATCGGGTCGATACGGCAGTAGAGAGCTTACATACTCGCACGTTAATAAATTAATTTTGAAATCCTCATTTTTAAGCAATTTTTTAGGTATTCCTATATCACATAATATTATTTCACCGGAGATATCAGCGCCGGGGTATAAAATAGTCCCGAGCTTAGGCGCAAAAAACGTTACCGTATAATCGGCCATTACTGCATTGCCGAGAATTTTCCCGCTTTGAGAATCCAGCCCTGAAGGAATATCAACTGCAACAACGGCTCCGCGAGAATTTTTATTGATAACGTCTATTACTTCCGAGATTTTGTCTTTAACAGGAGATGATAAGCCTGTTCCTAATATCGCATCCACAACAATATCCGATGAAGAAACAAGCTCTGCCAGGTAATCCACGTCAATTTCATCGAGATAAACAATATCCGTGAAATGTTTTAGAATGTTATGGTTTACAAAAGCGGCTTGAGATAAATCTTTTTCCCGATATAAAGATACAACAATTGTTTCTATATTATTTTCAATAAGATGTCTTGCGGCAGCGAAGCCGTCTCCTCCGTTGTTGCCTTTTCCGCATATTACCAGAACGGTTTCATCTTGTGTATCTTCAATAAGTTCAAAAATGCTTTGAGCAACTGCGCTGCCGGCATTTTCCATAAGAATCTCAACGGGTATGTTCAGCTCCTGTGTTGCTTTTTTGTCTATATCCGCCATTTGAGAGCCTGTCAAAATTTTAATCATTAATTAACTCTTTTTCTTTAAGTTTCAGTTTTTATTATAAAACCAAAGAATCTGAAATGTTCAACTGCCTGACTGCCTCATAGAGGACAATCGAAACGGAATTTGATAGATTTAAGCTCCTCTTATTTTCTTTCATAGGGATTTTCAAGACTCTTTCGGAATTCATTTCAAGCAGTTCTTTTGGCAGTCCCTTTGTTTCGCTTCCGAAAACCAGAAAATCCCCTTTTTGGTAGTTAAATTGCGTGTAGTTTTTTTGCCCTTTGGTGCTTATGTAATAAAAATTTTTTTCGGGGAATTTATTTTTTAACTCTTGAAGAGTGTCAAACCTGTGAATTTTTATTTCATCCCAATAATCAAGTCCGGCTCTTTTTAAGTGCTTATCGGTTAGAAAAAATCCCAATTGCCCCACAAGAAAAAGTTCACAACCGACACAGTCGCAAAGACGGACAATGTTACCTGTGTTCTGGGGAATCTGCGGTTCGACAAGGACTATGTTAAATAAGTTGTTCATAAAAAATAAACTACCCCAAAGAAAAGGGGTAGTCTATTTTTAGTAATTATTGAAATTTATTCTTTCGGTTTTTGGGGAAGATCAATTGATTTATCAATTTCTTTTTTTGTATTTTCTGCCATATTAAGCTGTATAATATCATCTCCGCTACCGCCAGCAGCTTTTGTTTGATTTTCTAAGAAAACACTGCATTTTTTTAAAGTCTCAAGTGTGTTGTCAATCGCTTTTGGTAATTCGCCTGCGCTGCCCACATAAGCTGTTCCGCTGCTGACATACACCTCATTTTGAGGAATTCCGTTTACAACTGTCATAATAATACCCCTTTCTCATTAACAAATTATAAAATTTTGTGATTTATTCGAATTTTTTAGAAGAATTTTCAATTGTTTTATCAATTTCTTTTTTTGTTGATTCAAGTTCTGTTTCAGTATTTTTAAGCTTATTGTTTAGAACCGCAATATTTTCCTGAAAGATATCACCGTTCCGAACTCCGGTAGCCATGCCAGATTCTACTTTCGGACTGCTTTCTCCAATGTTAAAAACAGATTGTTTTGCTGAGCCCTCACCGATTTTAAAAGCCTCGGTATCAAAACCATAAGTCGGTTTATAATTTTTAGGTGCTTCTTGGGGATTTTCCGAGTAATACAAATCCGTTTCTCTTCTTCTGTATTCCATTTCAAGCTGTTTATCACGCGTAATCAAGGGATTTAATGCATCAGGTTCTGCTGATTGCCCGTTAAATAACCCGTTAATTTCTTTGCATGTTTCCAATCTTTTTTGAAGGGTATTTTTTAACTCTGCTTCACGCTGTTCCTTTGTTACTTTTTTCCCTTCGCCTGTCTGAAATGTTACCGGAGTCTGCGAACCCAAGCCAATATTAAATCCTTCTGCCATAATTATACTCCTTTCTCTCATCTACTTTCTTTTGGACTTTCCTATATGTATATAAAAACAAAATATAAAGTATAATTGCCTGATATAAAAAATACATAATCTTCTACATTAGGTATAAAATGATTGGTTTTATATATTTTTTATATAATAAATAAATATATAAATTCCCGTAGGGCTTAGATATTATAGATTTATTATATAAATAGTATATTTTTTTAAAATATACTTTATTGCTTAAAAAAAATTTACATAGCTGATTTTAGTTGAAATTGTTACGTTCTTAACAAAAAGAATCTTCAAAGTTATATGGTATTATAGGTTAGGGATACAGGTACGTTTTTTACGGGAACATTTTAAAAACTTTTGCTAAGTATGCATATAAAAGAAATTGAAATTGATAATTTTAAGTCTTTTGCGGATAAAACGACTATACCGTTTTTGCCGGGATTTACGACGATATCAGGTCCTAACGGCTCGGGCAAAAGTAACATTATTGACAGTGTACTGTTTGCTCTTGGGCTTTCAACTTCCAGAACACTTAGAGCAGAGAGGATTTCACAGTTTATTAACAATACAAGCAGGCGCAACGAAGCCAGCGTTAAAATTACTCTGGCAGTTGACAGCAATACAGGGTTTTCAGTAACAAGAAAGATCCGAAAAGGCGCAGGCGGTTTTTCCAGTGTTTATTATTTGAACGACAAAAACGTAACTCTGACAGAGATACATGATGAGCTTGCCAAGCATAATATAACTCCAACCTGCTACAACGTCATGATGCAGGGCGATGTTATAGGCATTATAAATATGACACCTTTCGAAAGAAGAAAAATCCTTGATGAAATTGCAGGCGTGGCTGATTTTGACAGACGAATAGAACAGGCAAAAAAAGAGCTTGAAACGGTTGAGAGCAGGGTTGATAAATCTTCGATTATATTAAACGAAATCGACATCAGGCTTTCTCAGCTTGAAGAAGAAAGAGCTCATGCTCTGAAGTATCAGAAATTAAAGGAAGAAAAACAAAGCTTCGAAAATCAGATAACCACCGTTAAATATTTTGACATCAAAAATTCAGCAGAAAGGCTGCATGAGAACATTTTAGAAGCAACCAAAGACAGAAAAGCCGAAGAAGAAAAGCTCAATGAAATTAACGGCAAGCTGGAAGTCACCAAAGAAAGATACAAGGAAATTTCGGAACTTGTCAAAAGCAAGGGAGAGGATGAACAAATAGCTTTAAGACAACAGATAGAACTGCTGAAAGGCGTTATTTCCAGAAAAAACGATGCGATTAACTTCATTGACAAACAAGTCTCCGATAACAACAATAATACGGCAGTTTCTCTGGACAATATCGAGAAGTTAAAGGAAAAAAACGAGGATTTCCTGCTGAAAATCGAAAATATGCAGGATGAAGTCAGCATAATAGAACAGAATATCAAAAGCGAAAAAGCTGATTTGCAAAGAGCTTTGGACGAATCGACAAGCATAAACAAAGCCGCAAACGAGCATGTGGAAAAAAGAAACCTTCTGCGCAAGGAGCTTGAAAACAAGCAGGACGAAGAAAACGAACTGCTAAAAGAAAAAATGGTCCTTGAAGAAAAGATTTCGAGATTTCAAAAAGATATTGAAACAGCCGAAAAGGAAATCCAAAAAGCCGAGAGCTTAAAATCCGAGTTTTTATCCAAGAAAGATATTCTCGAAACTCAAACGGGGGAACTTTCTCAGGAAATAAAAGACTATGAAATTGCGCAAAAAAGCTGTATGGCAGACCTTGATAAAGCCAAAAACGAGCTGAATGATTTAAACTACAATATTACACTTGCTTACAGGCGGGTAACCCAGCTTGAAGCCGGTAAAAAAGCCGCTGAAGAAGCCAATCTCGGCAGGGCAACCGAAACAATAATGAATTCCGGGCTTACCGGTATTCATGCTCCCCTTGCTAAACTTGGGCAGGTCGACAAAAAATACGCAACCGCACTTGAGATAGCCATGGGCGGAAGGATGAAATACATTGTTGTTGACAATGACGAAGTGGCAAGTGTTGCAATTGAAATCCTCAAGTCTTCCCAGGCAGGCAGGGCTACTTTTCTCCCGCTAAACAAAATTGCTCAGATGCCGCACAACTTGCGTTTACCTAATGTTGACGGCGTTATTGATTTTGCTGTTAACCTTATAAACTTTGAGAACGTTTATGAATCGGCATTCTGGCATGCACTTGGAGACACTCTTGTTGTTGAAGATATGAATTCCGCAAGAAGATTAATAGGCAAATACAGAATGGTAACGCTTGACGGAAGTTTAATCGAAAAAACAGGAGCAATGACGGGCGGCTCGGTTAGCAAATCGGGAATTAAGTTCGGTCAGGCGGAAGATGAAGAACTTTCGGTTTACAAAACAAGGCTGAGCGAGCTTGAAAAAGATGCGGAAAGAGCGGAAAGAGCCAAACTGGATGCAGAAAAAAGGCTCGATAAAATTCGCTCCGATTATTCAAGTACAATGAGCGACTTTAATATTAAAAAAATCGAACTTGAAAATCTTCTTCGAAATCTCAAAGACGCCGAAACTTCTATAGATGAGAATAAACTTATCCTTGAACAGGCTTCGCCCGAGCTTAATGCATCACAAACCGCTTTAGCGGTAGTTAACGAGAAAATTTCCAAGATTTCCGCTGCCATTAAAAACATAGCTCTGGAAATCGAAAACGTCGAAAAGGCTCTTCCAAAAGAAGATTTGGCTAAGATTAACGAATTGACAGAAAGCATTGAATTTGAAATAAAGAACAATGAAGCCAAACTAGCCAATCTTCAAAACGAAATAAAATCAATGATTTTGGAGATTAATTTCAATCAGGAAACTTCTGCCGTTCAGGAAGAAAGAATTGAAAAATTCAAAAAAGACAATTTAACTCTTGAAGAAGAAAAGCTAAGCCATAAAAGAGATATTGAAGTTACGGAAAGAAATCTTGCCGAACTTGATGAAAAAATTAAAGAACTCGGCGGAAAGCTTGTTGAATTGCAGGAAGAGCGCGACGGTGTAAATGCGGAAGTACTTAACCTTGAAAAGAAAAAGAATATTTGCGAAACAAAACTCGAAAGACTTAATGAACAGGCAGAAGCCTTTAAAACCAGAAGAAAAGAACTTGAAGCCGAACTTTTTGCGGTAAGAGAGGAATTGACTTCTCAGGGAGTAAATATAGCTTCTCTTGCCAAGCCGGATATTTCGACGGAAGAGCTAAATAAAAGTATTTCAAGGCTTCAAAGAAGGATGGACGAGCTTGAACCGGTCAATATGAGAGCGCTTATCGAATATGACGAAGTTCAGGCAAGGCGTGAAGAGCTTAATACGAAAATTGATACCCTTAATTCCGAAAAGAATCAAATAATTCAAAGAATGAACAGCTATGAAGACCTGAAACACAAGTCCTTTATGGTCACATTCAACAATGTTAACAATAATTTTAAAGAAGCATTTAATCAGCTCTCAGAGGGCTCAGGTAGTCTGATTTTAGAAAATCCTCAAAATCCTTTCTCCGGCGGACTAACTATCGAAGCTCAGCCCCGTGACAAAAAAATGCAAAGACTGGAAGGTATGAGCGGCGGGGAAAAATCTCTTACGGCACTTGCTTTTGTTTTCGCAATTCAGCGATACATGCCTGCACCGTTTTATGCTTTTGACGAAGTAGATATGCATCTTGACGGAATAAATGCCGAAAAACTGGCTTCGTTAATCAAAAACCAATCCGCAAATACGCAATTTATAGTAGTTTCTTTAAGAAAACCTATGATAGAATCAGCAGACAGGACTATTGGAGTAACTCAGAAGAACAACGGTATTACGAAGGTGACAGGGGTGACGCTGCGTGAGTGAAAATCTGCAAGACGGTATAGAAATTCTTGTAGAGATGGCAAAAGCGGGTAAGATAGATCCTTGGAACATAGACATAGTCGATGTTACTGACAAATTCTTACACGCTCTAGTTGAAATGAAATCCAATAACCTGAGACTGACGGGGAGAACATTATTTTTTGCGGCAGTGCTTCTCAGGTTGAAATCGGACGTTCTCGAAGGAATAGACCCTCTAAGGGACTTAGAGGAAGTATATAATGCTTGTGAAGAATACGAAACAGAAGACGAAACTTCGCCTGCCGAAGAATATATAAACACAAACAACGTCATATCTCTTGAAGACGCTATCTCAAGAAGATCAAGCGTCCGTTTGAACAGACAGAGAACGGTTACTTTAAAAGATCTTATCAAACAGCTCGAATTTTATGAAAAAGCCGATAAATTAAGGGCTATAAAAAATGCTCATGAGAGGGCAAAAAGAAGAGTCCGCAATTATGCCGATTTCACACCGGACGATATTCTGGACATGGCTCATGACGAGTATATTGAAGACGGAATAGAAAAACTCCATAATATACTGCTCAGGCTTTTTGAAACCAATGAAAAAGTCGAACTTTCGGAGCTCAGCGAAACCGGAATGGATAAAATCTCAACATACATAACCCTTTTGTTTTTATCGGCAAGAAGCAGAATTGATCTTGTTCAGGACAAATTTTATTCAGACTTGTATATCGTGAACGAAGCGGGTTAAGCCTAATTTTTTCCGACCTTTTCATAAAGCTCGATATAGCTTTGTGCGCTCTTTTTCCAGCTGAAATCGCAATCCATTGCCCTTAATTGAAGCTTTTGCCATTCTTTTTTGTTTTCAAAAACTTTGATAGATCTTCTTATGGTTTTTAAGAACTCTTTTGAACTGAACTTTTCAAAAACAAAGCCGTTGGAATTGTCTTTATCTTCGTTATAATCAATTATCGTATCGGCAAGTCCCCCTGTTGCCCTGACAATAGGTATTGCGGCATATCTTAATGCTATCATCTGTCCCAGTCCGCAAGGTTCAAACCTGCTGGGCATAAGGAAAAAATCACATCCTGCATATATTTTTTCCGCCAAAATAGAGTTAAAACCTATTGATACTTTTATATTTTTAGCGCTTTTTTGCATCTTTTTTAATGTTTTTTCATAAATTTCATCGCCCGTTCCCAGAACAACAAGCTGGATATTCAAGTCTTTCAGTTCTTTTTCAATCTCAAAAATCAGCTCAAAACCTTTTTGAATTACCAACCGCGATACTATCCCCATAACAGGAATATCAGGATTGACTTCAAAACCGCATTCTTTTTGCAGGTCGGCTTTGCAAGTTTTTTTCCCTTCTAAATCATTTTTTGAATACCCTGAGGCAATGTTTTTATCGGTTTGCGGATTCCAGACACCGTAGTCAATTCCGTTCAGGATTCCCGAAAGTTTGCCGCTGAACTTTTTGAAAAGCCCTTCAAGATTTTCGCCGAATTCTTTTGTCTGCATTTCAGATGCGTACTTTTGGCTGACCGTATTAACTGCATCAGAGGATATAACCCCGCCTTTCATCCAGTTAATGCCTTCATCAAAGCCCAAAATGTCTTTAATTTCTTTATTTTTGTAATCCAAACCGGCAAACTGCAGGATTTTTTTATCAAAAAAGCCCTGATAAGCGGCGTTATGTATTGTTAAAACAGTTGCCGTTTTTTCAAAAAAGCTGTCGTTTTTGTATTTTATTTTCAGCAAAACGGGAATATTACAGCTGTGCCAGTCATTGCAGTGGATAACATCGGGCTTAAAATCAAGTTTTTTTACGGCTTCAAGAGCAGCATAGCCCATTAGGACAAATCTTTCCTCTTCAAAAAACCCCTTTCTGTCCGTCGGATAAATCTCTTCCGTGATGCCGTAATATTCCTGATTTTCAATGAAATAAACAATGACGTCTGTTTCAGGGAGCTTGGCTTCTTTCAGAAAAACTGTTATTTCTTTATCAGCTGGTTTTATGGTTATTTTAGAGTTCTTAACATCTTTCAAACCATATTTTTTTGCATCAATCCCCCCGTAAAGCGGCAGAATAACTCTTATGTCATGCCCGAGCTCTTTTATTGCGGAGGGCAAACTTCCTGCCACGTCGGCAAGTCCACCGACCTTAGCGAAAGGATAAACCTCAGCCGAAACAAAAAGTATATTCATAAAAAATTCCCTTTAAATTAAAAAGTTTCCGATGTTTTATTATATCATCGGATTTGTAGCTTTTATATTGACTTATACGTTAAGTAATAATTCTGACATCCTTATTCGGGTCTTCGATTTCGATTTCGTACAAACCCGTTTCAGCGTTATAGTGTTTTTCAAGATATTCGTCAATAAGTTCGCGCATTTGAGCATTAGAGGTTTCGCCCGAAGGTTTTTGGATAGTCATAGGGACTAATTTACCTTCTTTTTCATATCTTTTAATTGTTTCGTGAAGCCCTTTAGCAAATACTTGAAGAGCAATATTGTATTTCCCATTTGTATCAATTGGTCGATAATTTCCATTTTTATCTTTTATCTCTATAAAATCCATTATTTTTTTATAGTCCAAAACATTTTCTAAACTGACAAAATTGATTTTTGCAGGTTTTTCTTTTGCTATTGTTTCATCAATCATCTTCCATGCATCTTTTTTGTTGATTCTTATACCAGACCATTGAATCAGATCATTCCTTTTTTCATCTCTTCTTGTTCTAACAAGGGTTTCAGTAATTATTTTTACGAGTTCGTTTCCTGAAATATCTTTTATGGTAGAAACTTCAAAGTCTTCTTCGCTAGCACCGCAAATTGTGTGAAAAAGTTGAAAATTATTAGCAGAATTATGGTTGCAATTTAGAGGACCTCTTACGGTCCCACCCATCATCCCAAAGAAATCAATACTTTTATCATGCTCTTTTATGCTTTGGAAAATACCGTCGGTAAGTAAATTATCAACGGGACAGTTACCGTATCTCGTGTTTTCATAATCAAGTTCTGTTAAGTCAGGTCTGCCTTTGACAGTTATTTTGATTTTCGGCTCTAAATCATCTTTCAGTATGTCCTGAAAAATCTTTCCTAGAGTTGTATCTAAACTTTTTTGACCGTTAATGATTTCATGTTCGTTGTTGCATGCAATGGTTATGTTTCCGTCATCATTAAATTTCAGTTTCGCATCGGCATAAATTTTGTTATCCTGTCCCAACGAAACAATCGGGGTAATTTTCCCTTCGGGATTAGTTATTTGATTTATGCTGTATTTATGATCGTGTGCATTCAGAATAAGATTTATTTCCAAATTCTTGTCATATTCCCAAAGTTTTTGGATAAACTTTTCTGCAATCGGATTTCCGTTATGATTTAGAATTACTGTTGCTCCGTCGGGATTTTTGTCTTTAAAGGCTTTTATGAGGGTATTTATTTTTGCATAAGTATTCTTAAGAGTTTCGGGGGATTCCAAATCCATAGTATATTCAGCGGTTTTGTCCAGTATCCCCATGCCGTTTGTTTTACCTTCGCAGTAAAAATCCATTCTGTGCGGAATTATTCCGATAAACAGCACTTTGTGTTTTTTGTTTTTGTCTTTGTCATCCTCAACTTCCAGAATTGAATATTCTTTGATATAATCTCTGCCGTTAAAAACAGGCGATTTATCAAAGTTTGTATTTGTAGCAAGTACGGTTACATGATTTTTAATTTTGTCTAAAAATGAAAATAATAAACTATCCCCGCCTTCAAGATCATGGTTTCCCGTTACCATCAGTACTTCAAAATTTTTGTTTGTTATTTCTCCTTTGTTTTTGGAAGTATCTTTGTTTTGTGCAAGTATGCCGTAATTAATATCATTTTTGTCGGGAATTTTAGTAGAAAAGTCTTTGTTTAAATTAAATCTGGAGTTTCCAGCATCATCATATTTAATCCTTTCAATAAATCTTTTCAGCAAAAATATTTGGAATTCGCCGTTAAACATCTTCCTTTTGCCTTCGGTATCTTTTTCAGGCATGTTAAGTAATATATTGTTCGGCTTTGAAACGATATTTTTGATTTTATTAATAAAAGTATCTGCAAAAGTCAGAGAAAATCTGCCCAAGAATTTATGGCTGGTTTCTTTTTCTTCAAACCCCATCTCTTCGGGTTTGTGTTTTGAAATGAACTTAACTCCGCTTGCATCCATTCCCCAATCTCCTACAATTGCCAAAACATTTGCTGTTCCCTGAGCGTTTCTGTTCGGGAATATATCATCAAAATCCTGCTGAACAGATACATCAAGGGCGCCTGTTTTTTCTATATGCCCGTGCTGATCACTCATAGCCAGAATATTTACTTGTGCGGATTTGAAGTGTATTTTCATTATCAACCTGATTCAAATCTGACTTACAATAAGCTAAAGATTCCTGAATAAATAAAGTTGCCGTTAAAAGCAACTTTGTCTAATAAAAATTTACAAATTGTAATTATATCAAAGATTATCCAAAACCGCCTGTCTCATGACATCAACAGGGACGTCCCGATTAACCCACAGCGACAATGCTTTTGCACCTTGTAAAACCAGCATTTCTGTTCCGTTTATAGTATTTAAACCTTTGTTTTTAGCATAATGCAGAAGCCTTGTTTCCTGAGGTCTGTATACCAAGTCATAAACAAGCGCATCCAAAGGCAGGCTTTCGACAGATTTCTTTGTTATCGGAGAGATATCCTGATTATTGCCCTGCATGCCGACAGGTGTTGAATTCACAAGGATTGATGCATAGCTTAAATCAGCAAACTCATTGAATTCTTTTATTTCAATGCTTGTTGAGGGGAAATTATCTGCAATCGCGTCTTTCAAACTTGTTGCTTTTCTCTCGTTTCTTGAATAGAAAGTTATCTGCTCGAGTCCCATTTGAGCCAGCCCGACGGCAACAGCACGAGCCGCACCGCCAGAACCAAGCACAGCAGCCTTTTTTGATTTTAAATTTTTTCTGATTTCAGCGGGAATGGCTTCTACAAAGCCGTAAACATCTGTATTATATCCGTGAAGATTTTTTCCTTCATCAATTATGACCGTATTAACTGCACCTGCAACATTTGCAATATCGTCAACAGTAGTTAAAAGCGGTGTAATCCAAACTTTCAGCGGTATTGTAATATTAAAGCCTTTGAAATCATTTACTCTTAAATATTTAACCTGACTTACAAGGTCTTCCGGCGGTGTTTCCAGTTTATAATAATGCCCTTCAATGCCGAGATATTTTAAAGCCGCATTATGCATGTCGGGAGAGAGGGTATGATTTAAAGGATAGCCTATAACGCCGAGCTTAATCATTTTGTCCGCCTTCTTCAAGTTGCTCGTATTTACATTCTTTTGACGAACAGGCTATTTTATTGCCTTTTTTCAGAATTTTTCTTACCAGCATCGAATTGCACTTAGGACAGAAATCCCCTGTCGGCTCGCTCCAGAGCGCAAAATTGCAGTTTGGATATTTGTTGCAGCCGTAAAAGATTTTGCCGTACCTTGATTTCTTCTGTATTATATCTCCGTCACAGCCTTCCTGCGGACATTTCACGCCTGTCTTTTTAGCGTATTTTTTCCTGAATTTGCAGTCCTGATTGGTGCATGCAAGATAATCTCCGTATCTGCCGTATTTTATAACCATAGCAGAGCCGCACTGTTCGCAAATTTCTTCTGAGGGCCTGTCTTCAGGAGCAGGCTTAAGATCTTTTGTAAGAGGCATTGTAGTTTTGCATTCGGGATAACCGGTACAGCCTAAAAACTGACTTCCCCATCTGCTGGTTTTAATTGCCATGGGTTTTCCGCACTCAGCACAAACCTGTTCGGATATGACGGCAACTTTTTCAATATTTTTCTTGGCATTTTTGAGAACTTCTGCAAAAGGAGTATAAAAATCACCGATAACCGTTTTCCAGTCAGCGGACTTTTCCGCGATATCATCAAGTTTGGTTTCCATTGCGGCTGTAAAATGCACATCGACTATTTCGGGAAAATTCTTAACCATAAGTTCGTTAACTGCAAAGCCAAGCGGCGTTGGTATTAAAACCTTTTCTTCCTTAAGGACATATCCTCTTTCCTGAATCGTTGCAATGGTCGGAGCATATGTACTTGGTCTTCCTATGCCGAGTTCCTCAAGTGTTTTAACTAGGGTTGCCTCTGAAAATCTGGGCGGCGGCTGGGTAAAATGCTGTTTAGGCAGTAGGTTTTTCAGCTTCAAAATATCGCCTTTTTCAAGATCCGGTATGGATTTGTTTTTTTCTTCTTCTTCTCTGTCGTCATACACGATTAAAAAGCCGTCAAAAGTAATTTTGCTTGTACTTGCCTTGAAACCGTACCCTTCAGCTTCGATGTCGACCGTAACTGTCTTCACAGAAGCACATTCCATTTGACTGGCAACAAATCTTTCCCATATCAGCTTATAAATCCTGTACTGCTCATTTGAAAGGTACTGTTTAACGGTTTCCGGAGATTTGTCTATATAGGTCGGTCTAATGGCTTCATGCCCGTCTTGAGTATTTTTACCTTTTTTGGCATATACATTGGGTGTTTCGGGATAATAATTTTTCCCGTAATGATTGGTAATATATTCTTTTGCGTTGTCTCTGGCTTCGTCCGCAATTCTTGTGCTGTCGGTTCTCATATAGGTAATAAGCCCGACAGGACCGCTTGCACCGAGTTCAATGCCTTCATAGAGCTTCTGTGCAATCTGCATAGTTTTCTTAACTGCATAACCCAGTCGGGTGCTTGCTTCCCGCTGAAGCGTACTTGTAATAAAAGGTGCCTGAGGTTTTCTTTTAGTTTCCCTTGAGGTTATTTTTGCAACTTTAAATTCTGCACTGTCCTTGTTAAGGATATCTAAAATCTTATTAGCTTCTTCTTCGTTCTTTATTTCCAGTTTTTGTCCCTGATATTTTTGAAGCTCGGCAAAAAAGAAACTCGAAGATTTTAATTTAGCAAGCTCTGCCGTTATTGTCCAATATTCTTGAGGAACAAAGGCAAGGACTTCCTGTTCTCTTTCGCATATAAGTCTGACGGCAACGCTCTGGACTCTTCCTGCCGACAGTCCTTTTCCGACTTTTGTCCACAAAATCGGGCTGATTTTGTAGCCTACAAGCCTGTCGAGAACTCTTCTTGCCTGCTGTGCATTGACTTTGTTAATATCAATTGCACGCGGAGATTTTACGGCTTCAAGAATAGCGGATTTGGTTATTTCGTTAAAGACAATTCTGTACATGTCTTTTTGAGGCTTATTAAGAATAGAGGCAATATGCCAAGCAATGGCTTCACCTTCACGGTCAGGGTCGGGTGCAAGAAAGACCTTATCGGATTCTTTCGCCGCTTTTACAAGTTCTTCGACGATTTTATCTTTTCCGGGCATGATTTCATAATCGGGTTCAAAGTTTTCCTTTACATTTACCCCGAGTTTCTTAACCGGAAGGTCTCTTATATGACCAACGGATGCCTTAATCTGGTAAGTATCCCCTAAAATCTTTTTGATGGTCTTAGCTTTAGCGGGAGACTCGACTATAACAAGATTTTTTTCTTTTTTACTTCCTTTTGCCGATGTTTTTTTAGATTCTGCCATTTTATTCCTTTTTATAAAGCAATCGTATATGTCTGACCTGGTATTTGTTTTATTATTCCGTTAATTTCCAGAGTTGTCAAAGTAATCATCAGTTCATCAACACTCATTTTTGATTCACCCAAAATTTCGTCAAATTTTTTAGGCTCCAGTTTTAAAATTTCGTATACTTTTCTGTCATTGTCAAGCATTTCAATTTGCAGGTTTTTATCCTGTGCTGCTGAAACCTCTACCAAATCCCAATTTAAGGCGTTAAAAATATCTTGTGTGCATGTTACAATTGCAGCGCCTTCTTTTAACAATTTATGCGTTCCTTCTGTGTTCGGGTTTGTTACAAGACCGGGAATACACATTAAATCGCGGTTTTGCTCAAGACAAAGCCTTGCCGTTATAAGCGCCCCGCTCTTAAGCCCTGCTTCTGCAATCAAAGTGCCTTTGCAAAGCCCGCTGATTATCCTGTTTCGAAGGGGAAACCGCCAGGTTATCGGCTCTTTGTCGGGATAATATTCCGAAACGACAGCACCATTTTCCTGAATTTGCTGAAAAAGCTTTTTGTTTTCTTTCGGGTAAATCCAGTCAAACCCCGAACCCAATACAGCTATTGTTTTCAAATTATTTTCAAGAGCGCTTTTATGTGCGCATCCGTCAACCCCGACTGCCATGCCGCTGACAATAACTGCATCAGAGCCTTTTAACCCGCCAATTATTTTGCCCACAAGGTCTTTTATGTAGTTGCTGGCGCGCCTGCTTCCGACAACGGCAATGTTTCTTTCAGAAGTGAGAATATCAGCATCACCTTTAATAAACAAAACAGCCGGAGGGTCGTGAATTTGTTTTAAAAGTTCCGGATATTCAGCGTCCAACATGGTAATGACTTTTATGTTTTTGCTTTGGATTTCTTCAAGCAGGGCATCGGGATTAATGTTTTTTTTAGCTTCAAGAAATCTTTGTATTCTGTCTTTTGTTATTCCTTCAATCTCAATTAAATCCGCTCCCGACGAAAGCCATGCCTCTTTCATCGAACCAAAATGTTCGTAGAGTCTTTTGATTGTTACGCTTCCTATAAAATCAAATTTTGAAAAAGCAAGCCAGTATTTTAGATTGTTCATTTTTCGATTATAGTATCTTCCTATTTGTAAAAATTTATTTATAAATCAAATTCAGCCCGTTAAATATCGCCTTTACGTTTGCTTTAGCCGTGCTGGCATCCATTCCGCGGCAAACTATTTCTTTTCCGTCGGGAGCTTTCAGCTTGATAACAGTCATAGCATCGGCGCAAACGCCTTTCGTTTCTTCACCCATAGCATATTGTTCGTAGTGAAGGAGTTTTTGCGGATAGCCCGCTTCCGAAAGAGCATAAAGACAGGCCTCCAATGGACCGTCGCCGTGTCCTTCCACGTTATAATCTTTACCGCTGTGGGTAAAATGCAATCTGAATTTTTCTTTCTCGCCGTTTTCAAGTTTTTTGAATTCAAGAAGCTTAAAAGGTCCTTTAATATCGAGAACTTCCTTGAAGTAAAAATCAAGAATAATTTGCGTCGGCAGTTCTCCGATGTGTTCGGCTTTGTCTTTGGCAAGGGGCGCAATTCTGATTGCTTCTTCGATTGTAATCGGGTAACCGGATTTTGTAATGATTTCGTATATGGCAGTTTTTCCCGACTGACTTGTAAAGCCGAGTTTCTCGTCGTCGTCCCTGCCGATGAGAGACGGATGTATCGGACGATAAGCACCTTTTTCCATGTCTTTTGTCTTAAATGCACCGTCCTGATGAATTCCGCTTCGATGCGCAAGCGCATCCGGTCCGATAAGCGGACTCTTTTCGTAAATTTCTATATCAGACATTTCTGCCGTCAAAACCGCTGTTTCATATATTTTAGAAAGGTCTAAAGGAACATTTATACCGCAGTTATGCAGGCTTATAGCAACTTCGTAAATGTTGGTGTTACCTGCTCTTTCGCCTAAACCGTTAAGCGAACATTCCAACTGCTTTGCTCCTGCAAAGAAACTTTCAACTGTTGTTGCGGTTGCCATACCGAGGTCATTATGACAGTGAACGGCAATTATAGTGTCTTTTGGCAGTTCGTTTACAACCCGCGAGACCATTTTTACGAACTCTCCCGGACGTGTTCGCTCGACCGTATTGGGCAGGTTTATTATTTTTGCGCCTGCTGAGACTATTTCCTGAAGCGAATCAATTACGTAGTCGAGATTTTCTCCGCAGTCGCCGAAGTGCTCAACCGAAAACTGCACTTCGCCCTTTTCGCCCATGAGTTCTTTAGCGAACTTAACGGCATTCACTGCAATCTTCCTGACATCCTGCGGGGATTTTTTGAGGACATGCTCCATGTTAAAAGGACTCATAGCAATAAAAGTATGGATCCTGGGTTTATTTGCGCTTTTAATGGCTTCTGCTACCTTTATGATGTCTCTTTCAAGCGCGCGGGCAAGCCCTGATATGACTATGTTGTCGGGTGAAATTTCGGCAAGGTACTGACATGCTTCAAAATCCATATCGCTAGAACCTGAAAAGCCGACTTCCACACCCTGAACTCCGAGTTCAACGAGCCTGTTAAAAATTATTTCTTTTTGTTTAGTATTCCATGGCTTTTTTAAAGCCTGATTTCCGTCTCTTAAGGTTATGTCATAAAAAAAAGGAATTTGGTTAGTTTTTTCCTGCATTTTTCCCGTTCCTCGCCTGTATTAAAATTAAATTTAAGTATAGCATGTGATAATTCTTAAAACTGATTTTCGTTACTAAGAATTGTTTCAAGAGTTTCTTTTAACTTAGGAATGTCGGTAACAACTATTTCCCATAACAAGTTGTAATCCGTTCCCAAATAATCGTGGACTAACCTGTTCCTTAATCCTGAAATTTCCTCAAAAGGAATTATATTACGGAATTTTTCTTTTACTTCATCTGAAATGTTTTTTGAAGCTTCTCCAATAATTATTAAATTATACTGAACAGCTTCAGCTCCCTTTAAATCAGTGACAAAATCAGAAAAACTCTTGAAGGTTTTGGTATATTCAAGAATTTTATTTGAAGATGCAAGCATATCTTCAAATAACAACCTGTTGTTCCTGTCTTTATAAGTCACAGCCTGACAGCCTCATTTAAAATCTTGTCCTTTAATCCCGGTTTAATACTGTTTGGTGTTCCCAAGTCAACTTTTTTCCCGAATAATTTCCCCAAAAAATTCTCGAGTTTAAAAAACTTCAGTCCCAACGGAGCTTTTAGTTCAACAAGCAGGTCAATATCACTTTCAGGAGTTTGCAGTCCTTTGGAATACGAACCGAATATAAAGAAGGCAACTGCGTTATAGTCTTTCTCAAGCTCTTCTTTATGTTCGTAAATAATTTTTCTTAATTCATCAAGTGAATAAACCCTGTCAGTCATTTCTAGGCTCTCCATTTATATTTAATTTTATCATAAATTTTTTAAAAGATTATAAAAACAGCCCCGAATGAGGCTGTTTTTTGGAGCGTACGAGATTCCTTTTATGTATTCAGAAAACATAAAACTTGCCATCTTGATAAACCTAAAAATATGTACTATAATATGTACAGGTACATAAATAGGAACACAAAATATGAAAGCGTTATCATATACCAGTTTTCGAGGCAATTTAGCCAAAACAATGGAAGAAGTATGTGAGAATCATGAAGAATTAATTGTTACAAGACAAAACGCAAAACCGGTAGTTGTAATTTCTCTTGAAGACTATGAAGCTATGAAAGAAACGGCATATCTTCTGAAAAGTCCGCAAAATGCTTTAAGATTATTGGAATCTATTAAGGAGATTGAAGAAGGAAAATCATTTGAACAAGGTTTAATTGAAGAATGAAGATTTTATTCACCTCAAAGAGTTGGGAAGATTATCTCTATTGGCAAAACAATGACAGAAAAATGCTGAGAAGGATAAACGAGATAATCAAAGATGTTATACGCTCTCCTTATGACGGAATTGGAAAGCCCGAACCGCTAAAATATGAATATCATGGGTACTGGTCCAGACGGATTAGTCAGGAGCACAGACTGGTATATAAAACAGATAAAGATACCCTATACATAGCGCAATGCAGGTATCATTATTAGGTACAATAAAAACAGCCCCGATTGAGGCTGTTTTTTGGAGCGTACGAGATTCGAACTCGTGGCCTCTTCAATGCCATTGAAGCGCGCTACCAACTGCGCCAACACCCCATATTAATTTTTTATGACGGGCTTTCCCCATGTAATGTATTATAGTACAAATATGGTTTTTAAATGTCAATCTTGTGCGGTGACATTCTGTTATGAAAAACTCCCACGTTTCCGAAAAGGAACTGAATAAAATATCCGATATTCTTAAACAAAAAGGCTCGGTTTTGGCTTTTCCAACTGACACGGTCTGGGGATTGGGATGCGTGATTGATGATGAAGAAGCCGTTAAAAAGATTTATTCTATAAAAGAAAGAGACAGAGACAAGCCCCTGATACTTCTCGGGAGCAAAATCGAGCATTTACTGCCGTATGTGTTGACTTTGCCTGTGAATGCCGAGAAAATCATAAACAAATATTTTCCCGGCTCTGTTACACTCGTTCTTCCGAAGAGCAAACTTGTACCTGATTTTCTAACCTCCGGAACGGATACCGTAGGGATACGAATCCCGGATTGCGAGCCGTTTCTTGAAATTCTCGAAAAGTCCGTAAAAAACCATGTCTTAGCTACAACCAGCGCGAATATTTCAGGAGAATCTCCCTGCTTGAGCAAAAACGATGTTGAAAATACGTTAAAAGGCAAAATTGACTTTATAACGGAGGATTACGGATTTATTCCTTCGGGCGTTCCTTCAACCGTTGTTTCGGTAAATCCTGACGGGGATGTTAAAATATTAAGGCAGGGAAAAATTAAAATAGAAATTTAGGGAAATAGATGGAAAAACTAAAAATAGCTCTGGGAAGTGACCACGGCGGGTATGAACTCAAAAACTCAGTCAGTGAGTTCTTAAAAAAAGACGGATATGATTTCAAGGATTTCGGGTGTTTTAACACAGATTCGGTTGATTATCCGGTTATTGCCAAAGAAATAGCAAACGCCGTTGCAAAAGGAGAATTTGACAGAGGAATAATTATCTGCGGATCGGGCTTGGGAGTTGCAATAACCGCAAACAAAGTTAAAGGCATAAGAGCTGTGACCTGTCAGGACACATACTGCGCAAAAATGAGCAGAGCGCATAACGATGCCAATGTATTAACTATGGGCGGCAGGGTTATTGATGTGCCGACAGCTCAAAATATTGTCAAAATCTGGCTTGAAACGAACTTCGAAGGCGGCAGGCATCAAAGCCGTATTAATATGATAGAGTAAGCTGCTTGTTTAAATCTTTACAGCTCCGGTCTGTTGAGCCAGCGTTTCAATTTTCAAATCAAGGTATCTGTATAAATTGGTAATTATGCCTAGTTTGTCCACTATTAACTGATTATTTGCTTTATCATAGCTTAACGTTCCCAATATAATATCTTGAAGATTTCCCTGAGAAGCCTCCAAATCTGAATTAATTTTTCTCAGCATTTCCATATTATTGTTTGCATTGTCCATTATTTCTAAAATTACGTCTCTGCAGAAATTATTAATTCTAGCGTCTTTAATTTTAGGATCGGAAAGAATTGTAATCAAAGGCTCATACGAATTGTTTTCGATCAGTTCTCTTCTGTAGTTTTCAAGTTCGTTCGGCTTCAAGTTTTGCTTTTTCAAGAAAATAAGAACACTATCAGCCGAAGCCTTTTTTGTATGAAGAACTTCTCTATATTTGATGCCTTGTCTGAAAGATCTTGCCATATCAGGAGGCAGTGACTTCAAAGCTTCGGGATGTTTGGCGATAACGTGTTCAGGTACAAGATAAAGACAACCCAGAGCAAATTGAAGGTGGGCATCCAATTTACTTTCGCTCAAAGCTATCTTGGAATTATTACTTATTGCCTTAAGCGACCTCAAATCAACATGTTTTCTGCCGGAATAGATATTTTGTCTTTCTGTCATTTCCTTAATAATTTGGCACAAAGCAAGGAAAAATTCTTCAGGATGTGCCAAAACATATGTTCCGGCAGTCTTTTTGCTTGAATTTCCAATCATTTCATACATTGCAGTTACAAATTTATCGAAATTTATTTTCCCCGCCTTAAAAGAAACCTTACCGCAAGAAATTTCTTTTTTGAAATTTGATATTAGAGGCTGTCTTTTTTGATTTTGCTGTTGAGAGTTAATAATAATAGTGTTTACCGGAAAAATTCTCATGCCCTTACCCATATAAAATTATACTTGGTTAAATAAAGTTCAAAGATTTTATTTATTGCTAGTTGTGAAGAGTTTTATTAATTATTTTTTACATTCGGCATTTGGCATTGAAAGATGGGGAGATAATACAAAACAAAAAAAGAAGTTTTTAGAATTCGTCAACAGTCCCGAGAAATACCTTCGAAATTTGTTCAGGTCTAAATTTTGAGTTATCATAAACATATTGAAAAAAAGGAGGATTTTTAAAGTGCCAGAGGAATCTCAAAAAAATCAGCAATCTCAAAAATCATGCTGTTGTCAGGGAAAGTGCGAATCTGCTAAAGCAACTAATTATGTCTTTATGGACGGCGAATATGTACCTTATGAAAATGCCAAGATTTCCGTCAGAACACACGCTTTTTTATACGGAACTTCTGTTTTTGAAGGTATAAGAGGATACTGGCGTGAGGACGAGAAACAAATTTATATTTTCAGAATGAAAGAACACTATGAAAGAATCCATAACAGCTGCAAGATTATGCACATGGATCCCAAATACAGCGTTGACGAAATGTGCAAAATTACCGTCGAGCTTCTGAAAAGAAACGCTCCGCAAACAGATACTTATATAAGACCTACAATATATAAAAGCGCTGAAACAATCGGACCTAAATTAATAAACAACATAGATTCGTTCCTGATTTTTACTGCGCCTTTGGGTTTATACATTGACATTACAAAAGGCTTAAGCGTTTGTGTATCAAGCTGGAGAAGATCAGATGACAACGCAATTCCTCCTCGCGCAAAAATAGGCGGATGCTATGCCAACACTGCTTTGATTGTTACCGATGCAATAAAAGCAGGTTTTGATGAAGCAATTGTTCTCTCTCATGACGGTCATGTCACTGAAGGAAGCGCAATGAACCTTTATCTCGTTCAGGACGGCAAGCTTGTAACTTCAAAAACAACCGACAACATCCTCGTTGGCGTTACAAGAAATACCATTAAGGAACTTGCCCAAAAAGAACTCGGCATTGAAGTTATCGAAAGAGAAATAGACAGAAGCGAACTTTATACCTCTGATGAAGCATTTTACTGCGGCACCGGCGCTCAGGTCAGCCCGATTACGAGCATAGACCACAGACCGCTCGGCGACGGAAATGTCGGTCCGATATCCAAAAAGCTTCAGGAATTGTATTTTGACGTTGTCAGAGGCAAGGTGGAAAAGTACAAACACTGGTGCGTTCCGGTTTATGATAATTGATTTTATCGGACAATGCGTAATAAACCTGTTTAAATCTTTCAAGTATATCTTTACGGGAAGGGTTAATATCAAGAATACTCTTATTCAGGCGAGTATTATCGGATATGATTCCCTTCCCGTAGCTATAATAATCACGCTTGTCAGCGGTGCCGTTCTTGCTTTACAAGTTTCTAAGCAGTTTATGATGACAGGCGCCGATTCATATATCGGAGGAGCGGTTGCAATGGTCATAATCAGAGAGACTGCTCCTGTTTTTGCAAGTCTCGCGATAGGCGCCAGAGTAGGAACATCAATGGCGGCAGAAATTGGCAATATGCGGATAACCGAACAGGTTGATGCAATGAAAACCCTTAAAGTTGACCCTATTGCATACCTTCTAGTGCCAAGATTAATTGCAGGCACGATTATGGTGCCGCTTGTTACCATAGTTGCCGAATTTGTCGGTGTTTGGGGCGGGATGATAGTTTCTCAGCAGACCATAGACCTTCATCCCAACAGGTACTTTACGTCTGTCTGGCTTTACATAAAGGCTTTTGATATTCAGGTCAGCCTTATAAAAGCTATGGTTTTCGGTATGCTTATTACACTGATTGCTTCTACTCACGGGCTTTTGACTAAAGGCGGGGCAAAGGAAGTCGGCATTGCCACTACCAGAGCCGCAATTTGGGCATCGCTGGCAGTACTTGTTTTTGATTATTTGTTGACGTGGATATATTACGGGTAGAATTGGGAATTCATTTCTAATACCCAAGCGATATTCATATCAGTATGCGACAGATTAAAATGTTCTGCTTTTATTTTTGATTTCGGTTTTGGTTTTGTAAAAAAAATCATTGAATTTTGCATCCCATTTGCAGCCTTTTTGCAACCTATTTTGTTTTGGTGAGATTTGGCGGTTTGCAGTACGCAAGAGTGTTTGAGGGTTTTTTGGATTAATTCTCATTCTTTTGTCTTTCCTGATTTATTGATTATTAGAGAGTTTTTATGCCCGAGCGCATTACTTTATTGTAGAAAGGACTTTGTCCTTTCGGTTCTTATATTTGTTTCGGTAGCTAAAGCTACCGCCATACATTTCTTTTTTCGGAAAAAGAAACGTATGCAAAGAAAAAACAGGCTTCGGAGTCTGCGCATCCTATGCGGCAGCGGGAGTTAAAAGCCGAAGTAACTGTGATGAACAGTGACTGGAAGCTTTTAACTCATTCATGGTTTCTGCCCCGCTCACACTTGTTCCTTTCTTAATTCGTTTCGCTAACTCGCCCTACGGGCTCAAACAAGAGCTAGCGTATTCGGGCGCAGGGCGAAACATAACGGGTGCTCCGCTACTCAGCCCGAGAAAGTTCGGTTTTGCGATTGATTTGTGTTTGCATGTTTTTGGATTTTAATTGGTCTCTTATCATAATTTTTGTAACCTTTTTGTGTGTCACCCTCAGCGACTGAAAGGAGCGTGAGGGTCTGTTCTCAGTAGTTGGTGATATAGATCCTCACGTTCGCTAATGCTCACTGAGGATGACATGACCTTATATATATTATTGCAGTTGATACTGCTGATATTGTTATTATAGCAGGTATTTTGGCGTCCAAAGGTCCCCTAATTGTAGCCGTTTGGATACAGTTTTTCATGCCGAAGCATGAATCTGGATTTATTTGTTGTTATTGTGGATGTTCGGCATCTGACCAGTGGTGAATCAACGCTTTTAAGAGTTTTAAAGGTACTTTTGGTTTTTATAGAAGGGGGTTTTTGTTATTCTGCAATGATTTTGCGATCCTGAAATAAATTCAGGATGACGAGGTTTTTTGGATTGCCGCGCTCCCTTTGGTCGCTCGCAATTGACGAGATATGGCTTTATGAGAATGTTTGGTATTGGCCAGATTGCTTCGCAACAGCGATTATTGCTAATGGCAAGGCTTATTGGCTCGCAATGACAGTAATTTGCTTTTAGTGAGGGGGTAACGACCATGCGATGCTGAAATAAATTCAGCATGACGATGTGAAGTTGCAGTATCGACCTTGCGATGCCGTGTCGGGGCAGGGCATGACGGCGTTATAAATATGGTTAAGATTCTTCGGCTGTACCTCAGAATGACGATAAAGGGTATTTTTGGATTGCCGCGCTCCCTTTGGTCGCTCGCAATGACTGGATATGGCTTTATGAGAATGTTTTGCGTTGGTCAGATCCTGAACATCAGCTATTATAGTTATTTTGCATAGCAGGATGCTTCAGGAAGACATAAGAGAGAAGACAGAAGTATAACGACCTTGCGATCCCGTGTCGGGGCACGGGATGACTTTTTAACGACGGATACATACAGATCCTCACGCTCCCGTTGGTCGCTCAGGATGACAATTCAACGTAAACAGGGTGCAAAATGGGTGCAGTTTTTTGGGAAATGTTACCTTTTGCATGGGTGCAGGTTGCCTTTTAATGGGTGCACTGCATCCTGAATTTAGGTGCATTTTGCTCGAAAAAGGCTGCAAATAGGATGCAAAATTGCAAAAAAAGGTCAAAAAAGTATGCTCAAAACCCTATGTTTGCCATAGGTTTAGCGTATGTTTAGCACATGTTTTCAGTCGAAATTTCTGTAACGTGTGTTATATAAACTTGTTGGCGGGTGTTTATGGGTTGACCCATTTTGCCCTCTTATACAGCTCCATAGCGCTCACATTGTTAATATTAAGAAATGTTAACAGACAATAATTTTATTGTAAATTAATTTTAATATTTCTTAATTTTTTGGTTAATAAGTCGATAATAGTGGTAAATTAACATAGCAACATAATTATATCTATTGTATTTATTTTATATATTATAGGAGAGCAAGAGATGGAGAACAAAAGAAAAAAAGCCCAAAGCCTCATTGAATATGTTGTCATTGGCGGTCTTGTTGCAGTTGCCGCATTGCCTTTAATCAGTCCTTATGCAAAAAAAGTAGGCCAAATTGTTGCCGATTCGGCTCCTCAGAAAAGTTCCACTATTTCTGACATTAAATTTTCTGAACAAAAGGCTGTCGATGTGAAAGGTATAAATCCCACTCCTCCAAATTTAGTCTCTGTTAAAACTAAGGATACACCTGCTGGTGTTGTGACACCTCCTATCCTGACTCCGCCGCCTGCTCCTCCGCCTCCAACTCCTCAACGCCTCAGAGGTTGTCAGGGGGAAGATATTTATAGCTATTCAAAAGAGCTGCAAAATTTAAAAAATTCTCTCGGGAGTATCGCCTCAGTAGATAATTATAATGCCGCAAATTGGGACCCCGTAAACGACCACGTTGACAAAAAAACCAAAGAATACTTTGACTGGGCAGGTTATACTGCAGAATATGGCAGTCCTATGTTTTATGATCCCAATGACCCGGCAGATAAGGCTGTCAGAGATATAATGGCAAGTAATACCGGATATTTGCCAAGCATTGTATTTTTAGAACATGCAAAAATTTGGGGATCGCCAGGATCTATAGATACAGGAGTTTTTTACAGTAAACAAACTATGCTGGAAGCTCAATTATTCATTATGAGCGTTATTAAACGTGATCAGAAATATGTAGACTGGGCAAATACTCCTCTGCTTCCTTTTGGTCAATTCAACGGATACTTAAACGGTTATTATTGGCGATATATGGAAGGAATTAATGAAGGTAAAAGCCTTTATCAAATTCGGGAAGAGTTTTGCGCATTAGAGCCTGACGGAGATAAATTCGACCCTCTAAGAGTTACTATTGACGGAAATCAATACATGTTCGTTCAGGATAAGAACGGTGACGGAAAATTCGGCGGCCCCAGCGAATTATTAGGATTCTCAGATACGAAAGCAACTTTATTTCAAGAAATGAAGTCACTTGATAAAAACGGTGACGGATACGTCAGCGCAGAAGAGCTTGCAAGTGCTAACATTAAGCTCCTAAAAGTCGAGAACGGGGTTCTTACAACTCAGGAATATTCATTGAATAATCTGAAGGGGATAAGATTAAATTCTTTTGAAACTAGCAGCAATAATCAGGACGGCGTTGGCGAATTCGGAACCTTTGAAGTTGAATTACAAGACGGAGTTGCACAGGGACAAGAAACTTTTGACTTCTGGGACGCTCTTGTCAAACTCTTCACCCAAATTAAAGATTTCGTTTTCAGCTTCTTTTAGAAATATTCAGTAACAACGACAAATGCAGGGTATTGTAACCTTGCATTTTTGCATTATTGATATAATTTCGTAAAGTTTAATAGACTGCTGCGCTGAGTCTAAGTTAAAGACGATAGAGCACAAAATGACGTTTCGGAATAATGCTGATACAATTTACTCATAACAAAGAAGCTAAATATTCTTAATGCAAAAGAAATCTCAAAACGAAACATATACTTATAATCCCGCTCCGAAGAATCCCGGTGCGGTTAAATTTTGGTGGTGTTTCCCCAGCACTTATCCAATCGGCATGTCTTCGCTCGGGTATCTGAGCCTGTTCAGAAACTTGGATAAAAACCCGCATGTCCACCCCGAAAGGATTTTTACGGATACGGACAAAACGGAATTTCCTTTGAATGAAGTTGATGTTATGTCCTTTTCGTTCTCTTTTGAGCTTGATTTTCTAGGGGTTTTTAAGATTTTTGAAAAATACGGTGTGCCGTTTTATGCAAAAGAAAGAGATGAGAACTTTCCGCTTGTCATAGGAGGCGGTCCCGTTCTGACTGCAAATCCCGAGCCTTATGCTGAGTTTTTTGATGCCGTAATAATAGGCGAAGGCGAAGAAGTATTAGCGGAATTTATTGAAAAATACAGAGAAATTAAAGATTTGCCGTCTAAAAAACATCGGTTTGAAGCTCTTGCACAAATAAAAGGCATTTATGTTCCGTCTTTTTATGAGGTTTCTTACGGCGATGATTATAGAATCACGGATTTTAAGCCCGTGAATGCAAACGCTGCCTCTAAAATCCAAAAACGATGTGTTGAAAGAATTGATGAATATATTTACAGTCCGATAATTACCCCGAACTGTATGTTTTCTGACACGTTTCTGATTGAAACCTCAAGAGGATGCCCTCACAAATGCAACTTTTGCCTTGCAAGCGCGTTGAGTTTCCCGCCGAGATATCCTGATTTGCAGAATATACTGTCGGCGATTGATTTAGGATTGACCTATACAAATAAAATCGGTTTTCTCGGAGCCTTGATAACAGAGCATCCCGAGTTTGACAAAATTTGCGAATATATCCTTGAAAAACGCAAAACGCAGGAGTTTCAAATTTCGGTTTCATCTCTAAGGGCTGACAGATTGACGCCTCTAACAGTTCAAACGCTCGTTGTCTGTGGGCAAAGAAGTTCAACAATTGCTGTTGAAGCAGGGAGCGAAAGATTGAGAGATTTGATTAACAAAAATCTTTCAACCGGTGATATTATCAGCAACGTAAACAATGCTTTTAAATACGGACTGAAGGGACTTAAAATCTATGCAATCATAGGACTCCCTGATGAAACAGATAAGGATATTGCTGAATTGACAGATTTAATGACGCTTTTGAAGAAGGAAAACAAGGGTTTTAAAATCACATTGAGCATCAGCAGTTTTGTTCCTAAAGCTCATACTGAATTTGAAAGAAAACTGCGGGAAAAACAGCAAACTTTGCAAAAAAAATGCGATTATCTGCGGAAAAAATTATCAAAATCCGGTGTTGAATTTAACCCCACAAGTCTGAAGTGGGACTATATTCAAGGGGTTTTATCAATGGGTGACCGGCGTTTAAGTCCCCTTTTAATTAGTGTTTACAGGCATGGCGGAACAATAGGGAGCTTTGCAAGAGCGTATAAAGAACAAAAAGACCGTAAAATCCCTGAATTTGACTGGTATTCTCTGAGAGATAGACCGCAGGAAGAGCTCCTGCCGTGGGGATTTATTGAATTTTAATTTTCCTTCAGTGCAAAAAACTTTTTCCTGAACCATAAAGATAAATCCACAAGACAGATTAAGACAGGGACTTCGATTAACGGACCGATAACCGCAGCGAAGGCGACTTTGGAACTGATTGTAAACACCGCAATCGCAACAGCTATAGCAAGCTCAAAGTTATTCCCTGCTGCCGTAAATGCCAGCGTCGCTGATTTTTCATAATTTGCCCCGAGTTTTTTGCTCATGAAAAAGCTGAATAAAAACATTATTGCAAAATAAATTGCAAGCGGAATTGCAATTCTTATCACATCAAAAGGAATCTCAACAATCATTTTGCCTTTCAGGCTGAACATAACGACGATAGTAAACAAGAGCGCCACAAGCGTTATATTCCCAATTTTACTGACAAAACCGTTATGATACCATTCATATCCTTTCAGCCTGATTAAAATTGTCCTTGTTAAAAATCCTAAAATTAAGGGAATACCAAGATAAATAAAAACGCTTTGGGCAATCATCCAGATGCTGACATCTACTATCGCACCTTTTAAACCCAACAGCGGCGGCAAAACCGTTATGAAAAACCAAGCATACACGCTGAAAAACAAAACCTGAAATATACTGTTAAAAGCAACCAGTCCTGCTCCGTATTCAGGACTACCTTCGGCAAGGTTGTTCCAGACCAGAACCATTGCAATACAGCGCGCAAGTCCTATGAGAATCAACCCGACCATGTATTCGGGGTAGTTGTGTAAAAAAATTACGGCTAGCAAAAACATTAATAAGGGTCCTATAATCCAGTTTAAAACAAGCGAAAGCCCTAATATTTTCCTGTCTTTAAAAA
Organism: uncultured Gammaproteobacteria bacterium; assembly: GCA_964643065.1. Classification (GTDB taxonomy): domain Bacteria; phylum Cyanobacteriota; class Vampirovibrionia; order Gastranaerophilales; family CAZEDP01; genus CAZEDP01. The sequence continues at coordinate 45,750 of CAZXPD010000008.1, forward strand.
CCTCGGGAAGCAGTTCGTATTTGACCTTCGCCAGAGGCGGATACATCATTAGAATCAACCCTATGGCAATAGGAATGTTAGTCGTTCCAATCTGAAATTTATTTATGAAACCTTCAATTCCGGGGATAAAATATCCCAAGCCAACCCCTAAAGCCATAGCAAGGAATATCCAAAGTGTTAAAAATCTATCGAGAATAGAAAGCTTTTTAGAAATATTTTCCAATTTTAACCCCTCTGTTATTATTTGCGAGTGCTAAATTCTATGTGATTAATATTTACATGATAAATGAAAGACTTCAAAATCAAAAAGAAATTAGGAGCAGGAATGCATAAAATTATTCAGCATACTCTTGACCAAATCAATTTTTTTGTTTAAATTATTCTCAATAAATATTTCAAGGACAAACAAACTAAATTATGTTTAATATTAACTTCACAGCTATGATGATGCCCATGCCCGCACAATCAACTTGTCGGGTAGTAATTTGTCGAATGTGAAGATTTAACTGTTTATCAGTGTTTTTAACTGCCTGACTTGTAAGTCGGGCAGTTTTTGTTTGTAAGAGATTTTTTGAAAAAGGAAGAGTTCATTATGATAAATAAAATAAATACAAATATTTTGGCTTACGGATATCCAACCTATAACCATCAAAATACCCCCGTTAAACAAAACAAAATTGAAAATCTTTTGTCGTTCAAGGCAAATCCGCTTTACGACGGACCGTTTAACAATGTGCTGCTGTTTACGGATTTCAATGACGGCACATCAAACAATGAAGCGCTGTTAAAGCTTAATGACGTTCTTCGCTACGTAACAAGCGAAAGAAAAAACGGACGAAAAATTGCCGGCTTCGACTGGGATAAGGAGTTTATAAGGCTTGCTGACGGGGTTCAGGGAATTTTAAATATCAATACATATGCGGATATTCCATGCGGCAACAAGGATTATGCGGCTTTGTCTCTTCTAAGGCTCGCTTCACGACGTAATAAAGACGTTTTTATTCATGTGACCGACCCGGGTGTCGGCAACGGAACTGCGAAAAAACTTGCTCAGGACCACGACAGAGCTGTTTTAATCAGCAAAAATCACGGCATCTTTGTAGGTCCAAACAACGGTTCACTTGGTTTAATCGCAAAATACCTTGAACAGATTAAAGATGATTTTAAAATTCTGGCAATTGACCTCAAAGCCGTTGAAGCCTTTGAAAGAATCAGAACAGGCAATTTATTTTACAAACTGCCGGAAACTTTTCACGGACGTGATGTTTTTGCAGTAGTAACAGGAGCCGTCTTAGGAGGCATAAAACCTGAAGCGTTTGCCGATGTTTCAAGAACAATACAAGCGGCAAAATCAGCTTTTGCGGAAGGAATTGTATCTCTTGCGGATACAAAAATCAATGAAACTGTTAAGTTTACCGCTGTACTTGATCAGACATGCGGAAATTTGAAAACTAATCTTATGCTTAGCGCCGAACAAGCTCAAAAACTGCTGGAAGAAAATGCTGTCTTTGAAATTATCGCAAAAGCAGGGCAAAAAGAAGAAAGATTCGAAATTCCTTTCAAAAAATCCTTCTCCGATGTGCCGAAAGGAAAAGAATTAATATATCTTGGCAGTACATTCTCCCCTGTGTGCGAAAGCGGAAATCTGATTGCAAGATTTGTTGAAATCGCAACAAATGCAGGGCATTTCGGCAAAAAAGCCGCGGCTGAAAATCATCACGCGGTTGAGTTTATACTTAAAAGGATAAAGTAACAGTTAATGATGTAAATATTATTTTACAATCAAGCAAAATATTAACTTAAATGACAAAATAATTATAAATTGAGGGATATTTATGGCTGATTTTTTAGTAAGAGCAGGTTTTAATTTAGCTTCATTGTTATTTGCTTTATGGGTTATTGCTTTGCATAGATTTGAGATTTCTTACGTTTATTTATTTTGGGGATTTCCAACTCTTCTCATAAACATCCTTGAAATTTATTTACTTTCAAAGAATCTTTTAAAAACTCCTAAAAACATTGATAAAAGATTATCAACCTTGATTATAATGCCGATTGCTCTTTTTGCATTATCTTTAAACGGATTATTTCTTAATTATCCCCCTGTATTTACTCAGGAAATAAATCAATATGCAAGATTTGTGGGGTATGTTCTTAATATCATTACATTTCCTTTGGTTATTTGGGCTTTGTGTTGCCTGGGCAGCTGTTTAAGCGTTTTACCCGAAGCTAACAAGATAGTAACTAAAGGGATTTATAAATATATAAGACATCCTCTTTATTTTTGTTATATTATTTGGGCGTTTTCTAATATTTTAATATTTCAGTCTTTACCCGTGATTTTAATTTCAGCGATATTTGTTTCTTCTCAAATTTATAGAATGAAGCTTGAAGAAGACATTCTTTTAAAAAGTTTTCCGGAATATGAGCTTTATATGAAACAAACAAACCGAACTTTATTTTCCAAACTATAGTTTTCAACATTTTTGACCTTAAATCTCAAACCGCCTATAATTTATTTATGGACGAAACATTTATTAATAAGGCGGAGGAGCATTTCGGATTTAAGCTGGACGGCTTTCAGGTTGATGCTCTTGGAAAAATTGAACATAACAAAAGCATTGTCGTTTGCGCTCCGACAGGGGCAGGGAAAACAGTCATAGCCGAGTTTGCAGTTATTAAGGCTTTAAAAGAAAATAAAAGAGTTTTTTATACCACTCCTCTCAAAGCTCTGAGCAACCAAAAATACTGTGATTTTTCGGAAACTTACGGCTCCGAGAATGTCGGGCTGCTGACAGGGGATATTTCCATTAACAGAGATGCCCAAATAGTCGTTATGACAACAGAAGTCTATCGAAATATGCTCTACGGGACAAATCTGGGCAAAATCGAAGATAATCTTAAAAACGTCAAAACCGTAATCCTCGATGAAGTTCATTATATGAACGATGAACAGCGCGGCACAGTTTGGGAAGAGAGCATTATCTACAGCCCGTGCAGTATTCAGATAATTGCCCTTTCGGCAACAATTGCTAATTCTGAAGATTTGACCGGTTGGATTAACTCCGTGCACGGTGCAACAGAGCTTATCTATACTGACTTCAGACCGGTGCCTTTACGGCATTTTTATTACTCGCAATCAACTCCCGATGAAATTCTACCGCTTTTGTCTCCGGGCGGTAAATTGAACTCGAAAATCAAACCGGAAAAAAAACAGCCCCGCTACATAAAAAAATCCAAAGAATTATCGCCCGCCAGGCTGGTTAAAGTCCTGCATAATCAGGATATGCTTCCCGCTATTTATTTCGCCTTTAGCAGAAAACGCTGCGACGAATACATGAAAGACTGTTCAAACTTGAAGCTTTTAAACAAGTTTGAAGAAAAACGCCTCCTTCAGATAATCGACGAGTACATCATAGATAACCCGTATTTGAGCAAGCATAAATATCTGGATTTTCTCTATGCCGGGGTTGCAAGCCATCATGCAGGGCTGTTGCCTGCTTGGAAAGTCCTCGTGGAAAAACTTTTCAAACAGGGATTGATTAAAGTCGTTTTTGCTACCGAAACTCTCGCCGCAGGAATAAATATGCCCGCTAGAACTACCGTCATAAGCTCAATAAGCAAAAGAACGGATGACGGACATCGGATTCTCACCCCGAGCGAATTTTTGCAAATGTCAGGCAGAGCCGGCAGACGCGGAATGGATGAAATAGGCTATGTTGTCGTTATGGGAACTTCCTATCAAACGCCTGAAGATGCTGCGCAATTGGCTACCTCCAATGCTGACCCGCTTGAAAGCAGATTTACCCCCAGCTATTCAATGGTACTGAATTTATTGCAGAGATTCAGCGTTGAAGAATCAAGAGAGCTTATATTAAAAAGCTTCGGTTATTATACTTCCACCGACAGATTAAAGCCTCTTTACGCTGAAATGAACGAAATCAAAAATAAAATCGAAGAATACAAAGCCTTCAAATGTCCTTGGAAGCTGACCAATGAGGATTTGCTGGAATACAATAAACTGAAAAATCAGTACGTTCAGCATAGAAAAATTACAAATACATTACGAAAACAGGCTAAACAATCCGGAAGAAAACAGGCGGACGAAGTCAGAGAATATGAAGCCATTACCAAAGATTTCCTGAAAAAATCAGAAAAATATAAATGCTGTACATGCAAGCTCTACAACAAGCACATCAAGGGGATTGAAATCCTTGAAAGGTTAAATTCAAGATTTAACAGAATTAATCGTGTTATCGAATATGAAAAAGACATCTATTGGCGCAATTTCGTTAACCTGATGAATGTATTATCAGAAATGAAATACCTTGAAGACGGGTATCCGACAAAAATAGGCTTTTCAATGGCAGGTATAAGGGCGGAAAACGAACTCTTCTTCGCAGAAATAATTTTGAGCGGGCTGTTGGATAAACTTTCATACTCTGAGCTTGCTGGGATTATCTGCGCGCTTTCGACTGACGAGTCGAGAGTTCAGCTGTATTCGAAATTCATGATAAGCCCTAATACAAGAAAAGTTGTTTCTGATTGCGAGCATATTATGCGAAGACTCTTTAAAACTCAGAAAAGACATAATGTTGATATGCCTTTCCTTTTGAATCCACAATTTTCAGCACTTATAGAATACTGGACGCAAGGCGGAGAATGGGATTTCATGATGAAGGGCGTAAATTATGACGAAGGGGATATCGTCAGGAGCTTTAAGCGAACTGTTGATTTGCTCAGGCAAATAACTCAGCTGTCGATTTCGGGAAAGACGCTTGCCGATAATGCGTCATTGGCAATACAGGCTGTTAACAGAGATCCTATAAGCGAGATTTATTAACTAGTCGCATTAAATAATTTGACACCGTTATACTGAGGTACATTCGCTACGTTCAGCATAAACTCCGCCGAAGAACTCCTTAACGTCCTTGAGATGTTTCGTTTCACTCAACATGACAAATGTGATAATCTGTTTAGTAAAGACAGCCCCTGCGTTTGCAGGGGCTGTCTTTGTTTTGTCTTATCGGTTATCTGATATACATCCAGTTAAAGTAACGTTTATTATAACCAATATTTGGATAAGGAGCTCCGCATATCTTCAGGCAGAAGGATGTCGGTCCCCATCCGCTGTCCCATCTGATAGCTCGGTTGGTTTCATTAATCTGCGAACCCATAGATGTGGTACCGTAGACCCATGCGCCGTCTTTTTGTAATGACTGTCCTTTAGAATCGGTATTTGAGAAATCAAGGAAGTATAGCTTCAGTGTGCCTGAGTCATTTACGTTTTTAATCGCTAAATAACCGCCGATTGCTCCGTTGTTATAATTACCGGAGATGGTCATTCTCATAGCGCTAAATGTCATATTAGGCGCTGTCGATACGTTCCAATAATACCAGGTACCGTTTTGAGCCTGCCAGCCGACACCTTTTGTCGCATCAGTATAGAAAATTGATGCAAATGACGAAGTAGCTCCCCAATAATTCATTGAAGCCGCGGTCGAGCCTGAATATGCAATCAGTGTCCAACCGCCGTCACCAACGGTATTGTCGCAGTAAACAGAAACGTTTGTTCCTTTTGCATTGATGACGTGCCATCCTGTTGAACCCGGCAGCTGATTATAAATCTGCAAACAGCTCTTGTTGTAGTTACTATTGGTACATGTTGTACACGCAGATGAATTACCCTGATCACATCCGTTTATACAACTCTCAGGCGCTGAAATTGATATTGCAGAGCTGTTTGATGCGGCAGAATCACCTGACCCGTTATACGCAACTGCATAATATGTGTAGGTTCCTGCTCCAGGATATGTACCAAGGTTTATCTGCGCACTGGTTACATTTGCGCCGACCGTTGTGACTGGCGAGCCGTTTTGATATATCCTGAATCCTGTTTCATTGTTGGAATTATCAGTCCAACTTAAATTGGCGTAGAAATTAGTCGATTGAGATTTGCTTGCGGCAAAACCTGAAGGCGCTGCCGGAGTCGGTAGGATAACATTCGTTGAGACCTCATTGCTGTAACCGGACTCACCGGTCGCATTAACAGCCGTGATTTTGTAATAATAAACTCCGGTTGTAGGAGAAGCTCCCAGATTATCTGTATAGCTTGTTGCCCCTGCACCTGTTGTTGTCAACAGAGCATAACTGCCGCTCGGGACTTTTCTGTATACCTTAAATCCCGTTTCATTATGTGATGCATCCGTCCAGGTTAAAGCTACCGGCGTTGTTGCCGTAACATTGGTCGTAGCAGGAACTGACAGACCCGTTGGAGCCACCGGCACCGTGGCAACTGCAACGCTTGCAGTATTGGAATTAGCAGATGTCATAGCAGCATTATATGCTTGTACATAATATTGATATGTTCCGTTGACAGGGTTTGCTCCAATGTCTATCGTTGTTGAAGTTGTATTTGCAACTGCGATAGTCTTATTCAGGACAAAGCTTCCGCTGGGAACCTGCTGCCAAACTTTAAAACCTGTTTCATTATTGGCATTATCAGTCCAGTTCAGTGTTACAATTTGCGTTCCATTAAAGCTCCCGCCAACTCCTGACGGAGGATTTGGGTAACCTGCGATTGAAACGCTCGGTATATTGGAATCCGCCGACTCTCCGCTGACAGAGTTGTAAGCTCTGACCTTATAGTAATACGTTCCGCCTGCAGGTGTTGAGCCTAAATTAACAACTGTTGAGGTAACATTAGCGCCGACTGTCGCAACAAGCACCCAACTGCTCGTACTGTTTATTGATTGATATACATAGAAACCCGTTTCGTTATAAGAATTATCCGTCCAACTGACAGTAACCGTTGTGGCAGATGTCCCGCTTGCGGATGCTCCGCTTGCAGCTGCGGGAACAGGATAAACTGATACGCTTGCAGTGTTGGAGTTAGCAGAAGTATATGATCCGTTGTATGATTGTACATAATATTGCCACGTTCCGTTTGCCGGATTTGCGCCCAAGTCAATTGTCGTAGATGTTGTATTAGGCGTTGCAATAGTTTTGTTCAGAACAAAGCTTCCGCTCGGGGTTTTTTGCCAGACCTTGAAGCCTGTTTCGTTATATGCATTGTCTGTCCAATTCAATGTTACTGTCTGCACTCCGTTATAACTGCCGCCGAGTCCTGACGGGGCTCCCGGAGACGTTACTATGGCAATACTTGCCGTGTTGGAATTTGCCGAAGTGAGAGTAGCATGATATGCCTGAACATAATACTGATATGTTACGTTGGGAGGATTTGCTCCAATGTCTATTGTTGTTGATGTGGTGTTCGGAGTAGCTATGGTTTTATTAAGCACCCATCCCGCAGCGTTTATATTCTGCCAGACTTTGAAGCCTGTCTCATTATAGGCATTATCCGTCCACGTTAATGTAACGGTTTGCACTCCATTGAAACTGCCGCCAAGTCCCGTAGGAGCTATCGGAGTTGTTACAACTGAAACGCTTGCCGTGTTGGTATTACCCGATGTAAATAAAGAATTATACGACTGAACATAATATTGGTATGTAACGTTGGCCGGATTTGCTCCTAAATCAATCGTTGTTGATGTTGTATTCGGTGTTGCTATTGTTTTGTTGAGAAGCCATCCTGCGCCGTTGATATTTTGATAAACCTTAAATCCTGTTTCGTTATATGAATTGTCAGTCCAGTTTACAGTCACCGTTTGCACGCCGTTAAAACTGGCAGATGCTCCTGAAGGTGCTGCCACTTGTGTCACAACAGCCACGCTGGCAGTATTGGAATTAGCTGAGGTAGAATTAGAATTATATGATTGTACATAGTACTGCCACGTTGCGTTTTCAGCATCAAGGCCTATATCAATATTTGTTGTAGTTACATTTGCAGAAGCTATAGTTTTATTAAGGACAAAGCTTCCGCTTGGAGTTTTTTGCCATATTTTGAACCCGTCCTCGTTATTAGCATTATCGGTCCAGTTTAAAGTTACAACTTTCCAATTGTCAAAACTGCCCGATAATCCCGATGGCGCTGCCGGCGGTGTAACAATATAAATGCTTGCCGTATTGGAATTCGGTGATGTTCCCGATACGTTATAAGCCTGTACATAATATTGATATGTGCCAGTTAGTGGATTTGCACCAAGGTCTATAGTAGTCGAAGTTGTATTTGGCGTAGCTATTGTTTTGTTTAGTATCATTCCTGCGCCGTTGATGTTTTGCCAGACTTTGAAACCTGTTTCATTACTTGCATTGTCTGTCCAATTGACTGTCATAGTTTGAAAACCGTCATAACTTGCCGTAACTCCTGACGGAGCCACCGGCGGTGTTGCCACGGAAACACTTGCAGTATTGGAATTGGCTGATGTGAGAGTAGTATGATATGCCTGTACATAGTATTGCCAGGTTCCGTTTTCAGGATTTGCTCCTAAATCCACCGTTGTGGAAGTTGTATTGGGCGTTGCTATCGTTTTATTCAGCACAAACGAACCGCTTGGAGTCTTTTGGTAAACTTTAAATCCAAGTTCATTATATGCATTATCCGTCCACGTTAATGTTACCGTCTGCGTTCCGTCAAAACTTGCTGCTGCAGCTGACGGTGCCAACGGAGCTGTTACTACCGCTACGCTTGCAGTGTTGGAGTTAGCTGATGTGTATCCTGTGTTGTATGACTGTATATAGTATTGCCATGTTCCGTTTTCAGGGTTTGCGCCGGTATCTATCGTAGTTGATGTTGTATTGGGTGTTGCTATTGTTTTATTGAGAATAAATGTTCCGCTTGGCGTTTTTTGCCAGACTTTAAATCCGTCTTCGCTGAATGCGGTATCCGTCCATGTCAAAGTTACGGTTTGTGTTCCGTTGAAACTCCCCCCAACTCCTGAAGGAGCGATAGGAGCCGATATGACAAGAGAGCTTGCCGTATTTGAACTGACTGACGTATCCGTTGCGTTATATGCCTGAACATAATATTCGTATGTTCCCTGAGCCGGAGTTGCTCCGAGATTGATTGTCGTTGATGTAGTATTCGGTACGGCTATGGTTTTGTTAAGAACAAAGCTTCCGCTCGGAACCTTTTGATAAACTTTATAACCGTCCTCATTGTGAGAATTGTCCGTCCAGTTAAGAGTAATTGTCTGTACTCCGTCATATAAAGAAGTTAAACTTGCCGGAGTATGAGGAACAGAGGGGAATATCGTACTGGCTGTGCCATTATATTTAACCCATGTTTCACCTGCCAAATTGAATGCAGAAACCTTGAATGTATATGTTCCGTAAGGTGTCGGGTTAAAACCAAAGTTTAATACTTTACTTGTCGTATTCGGAGGAAGAGTATCGATTAATGTATATGCACCTCCATTAATACTTTGATAAAGCTTAAAGCCGTCTTCGTTATTGGAATTGTCACCCCAATCTATCGTTACTATATGGTCAGTTCCGCTCATACCGGAACTTAACCCAAATCCCCAAGGACCCTCCGGCGGCGTTAAGACCGAAACTGTAGCCGCAGCAGAAGGGTCTGATGTCATATCTGTGTTGTAAGCTTCAACATAATATTGCCATGTTCCGTTTTCGGGATTTGAACCGATGTTAATAGTTGTTGAAGTTGTATTCGGTGTGGCTATAGTTTTATTGAGTATAAACGTTCCGCTCGGATTTTTTTGCCAGACTTTGAAACCAGTTTCATTACTTGCATTGTCTGTCCAACTGACAGTTACTGTCTGACTTCCGTCAAATGAAGCGGCAACTCCCGACGGAGGATTCGGATAGCCTTCTACTGCAACACTGGCACTGTTTGAATCTGAAGACTCGCCGCTGATTGTATTATAAGCTCTGACTTTGTAATAATAGGTTCCAGGTGGAGGAGTTGCGCCTAAACTGACTGTAGTAGCAGTTGCATTTGGAGTGGCTTCGGTTTTTACCAACGCCCACGCGCCGGCATCGATTTTTTGATATACCTTAAACCCGTCTTCGTTAGTAGCATTATCAGTCCATGTTAACGAAACGCTTGTCGGAGTTGTAACAGCGGCATTTACCCCTGAAGGAGCCGTTGGTACCATAGGAGCTACCGTAGATAAAGGGCCTCCGGTTGCAAGCGTTGTTCCCTGCGCATTATATGCGTCTACGTTATAGTAGTATGTAGCAAAGGTCGGTGTTGCGCCCAGATTAATATCTGCACAGGTTGTATTTGCAGCAACTGTTGCAACAGTTGTCTCGGCACCTGCACCTATTTTTTGCAGAACATGGAATCCTGATTCGTTATGTGATGTATCAGACCAACAGAGATGTACAATATAATTTCCGCCTGTATATGCCTGACTGATTGATGACATGGCAGGAGCCCACGGTTTCGTGGCAACAGTAACATCAACAGTATTGGAATTGGCCGATGTCAAAACAGTGTTATATGCTTGAAGATAATATGAATACGTTCCGTTAACCGGATTGGAACCCAAATCTATTGTTGTGGTTGTGACGTTTGGAGTTGCGATGGTTTTATTAAGTACCCAGCTTCCGCTCGGAACTTTCTGCCAAACTTTAAAACCGTCTTCATTATTTGCATTGTCTATCCATGTTAATGTTACGGTTTGTGTTCCGTCAAAACTGCCATTTTGTAAGGTTGGAGGATTCGGGTAACCTATCATAAAAACACTGGCTATATTAGAAGGTGCTCCGGGTCCCTCTGTTGCATTATATCCTTTCACCATATAATAATACGTTCCGCCTGCCGGTGTTGACCCTAAATCAACAAGAGTCGAAGTCGAATTGGCAGCCAGGTTTTTAATCTGTGACCAATTACTCATGCTTCCTATGGACTGATAAACATAATATCCGTCTTCGTTTGTTGCAACATCATTCCAATTTAGCTGAACTGTTGTTGGCGATGCCGCAGTTGCCGTCAATGATGTCGGAGCTGCAGGCGGCGGAGGCGGATTTGGCGGTTTCGGGACATCTTCGTTAATATCCTGACAAAAACCTGCCCCTTTAACTGATCTCAATACTCCGCAGGCTGTTTTCCAATAGTTATCACCGGCATTATTACAAGGAGTTGGACAAATCGTATCAATTTCGTTAGTAATATTTTTGATACCGTTTCTGTAATAATTCTGCAGCTCTTTTTCTATATATGCTCTGCCCGCCAAGCTGCTTGTTGTGTTTAAATTGAGATAGTAACTTAAATCACCCTCAGCAGAAGCAATATCGCATTTTGACGAATTCTCTGAACAGCTTTTAATAATATAATCGCAGGCTCTCTTTGAACCGTTATTGCAGGAGTCCTTTAAAGCGGTTAAAGCAAACTGAGCGTATGTTGGATTTGTGGAATTGGCATACGTAATTAAAGTATTGCAACTGCTTTCCTGATTGTATTTACATCCGTTTACCATCGCCATACAGGCATCAGTTGACGATTCGCCGTTTTCTACAACAATACAATTCCGGACATTCTGGTCAACCTTGACTTCAGATGACTTTCTTACGGACATTCCCACCATGCTGGAACTGATTGCAACGCTGGTTGCAAGAAGAAGGACAATAACTTCAACTAATGCAAAACCCTTAAAAACTTTTCCGCGATTTTTCATACGACCTTCCTATTTTTTATTATTTTATTTTAATTTTAATTTCCACCCATGATTTACTTATTATATCTTATTGTTTACTATACAACTACCAGAATACTACGTTTGGGGTAGTACTATATATTAAGTATATAATAAGTAGATATTTTTTTCACCTGAATCCAAAATTTATTTTTCGAAGATTGCTTAAAATCAAAAATAACAAGCATCTTGACAGTTAAAATATCGTTATAATTAATTAATTCATTATTCTTTTTTGAGATAAAATTATTAATTGAAATGATAATTATTAACGCACTAAAAAAAATAAAGAAATCCGGTTTTTTGTATTTCACAACTCCGGGGCATTGTCATGGGAAATTTATATTCAAACCGATTAAAAAACTAATCGGTAAGCACGTTTTCAAAACTGATTTTTCTGAAAACCTCGGTCTTGATAACTTACAAACCCCCAAGGGCATAATTTGGGAATCGGAAAAATCATTATCCGGCATTTACGGCACAAAACATTCTTTTTATTTGATTAACGGTTCCACCTCGGGAATTTTAGCGCTGATGCTAACTTTGCTCAAAGAAAACGACAAAGTAATAATTTCCCGCAATACACATAAATCAGTAATAAACGGTCTCATTTTAACCGGAGCAAAACCTCTATGGGTAAATCCGCATTTCAACAATGACTTCGGCGTTCCTGAAAATTATAATTTCGATAAAATTGAAGATTTAATCTTGTCAAACAATGACGTAAAAGCGGTTATCATTACAAACCCGACTTATGAAGGCATTGTTTCGGATTTAGCTCCCCTGGCAGAACTTTGTAAAGAAAAAAATATATTTTTAATAGTAGATGAAGCTCACGGGGCATTATGGAACTTTTCAGAAAAACTGCCATGCCCTGCCGTTTTATCAGGAGCTGACGCATCCGTGCAGTCCATCCATAAAACCGCCGGAGCGTTGAACCAATGCGCCCTGATGCACATTGCAAAAGATTCGTTGATAAACCCCGACAAAGTCAGAGCAAATTTAAATTTAATAAATACTACTTCTCCTTCATACGTATTGCTTGCAAGTTCTGAAGCATCCGTCAGTTTTTTGAATTCCGAAAAAGGACAAAAACGTTTAAATAGAATTTTGGCTGAAATTGACAGATTTAAGGAAAAACTGAGCAAAACCGGCAAAATCGAATTTTTAAACGAAAGTTTGGATTATAACATTGACCCGACTAAAATTTTCTTTTCAATTTCCGGACTTTCAGGATATAAAGTGGCTGAAATCCTTGAAAATAAATACAAAATTGAATGCGAACTGGAAAACGAAAAAGGCATGCTGGCTTTAACAGGCATAGGCACAAACAAAAAAATGCTTAAAAAACTCCAAAAAGCCTTATTAAAAATCATCAAATCAGGTATTACCGATAATCCGAACTTACACCTATCTGTAACCTGCATTAAGCCTGAAATTAAATTAAGTCCGAAAGAAGCATTTTTTTCAAAAGGCTGTTATATAAATATTGAGGAAGCAGTCGGGTGGATTTCCAAAGATATAATTGCTCCATGTCCGCCAGGAATCGTTGTTCTTGCACCGGGAGAAGAAATTCAAAAAGAGCATTTGGCTGAGTTATCAGATATCGCCAAAATTCAAGTCATATCTAACTTTTAAAAAAACATAATTTTACTGCTTCTTCTCAGCTGACTTTTTTAACTGGCGTTGAGCATTGTTGACCGATATTTTCGCAAGGGGCTTTCTTGACGAAGTATCATAAAATATCAACCAATGCTTGCGTTTCGGATTATCGACCGAAAAAGAAAGTCTGCCGAGTATCCTTGAATTAGGCTCGATTTTTTGAAACCACATCTCTGTATTGCCGAATAATGACGGATAATAAACGGCTTTATAGTCGTTTACAAGAGCCATATCAAAAGAACTGAAAGTTCTGGGAGTTTTGTTATCAATATCAAGCGACAATGTAATTGTATTCAGCTCTCCGAAGGGGTCTTTTTCAAGTTTATATCCGGTAATCTTGACTGTCAGACCATCAAGCTGTTTTTCATCATCCTTTAACGCGTCTTCGGACATTACCGGAAGCTGCATTTGTGATGCAATTGTAACTTTGATTTCATCACCCGGGGCAATTAAAACCTCACCGCCCTTTCTGGATATTGCGCCTGCCGCACCCACAACAGCTCCGACTCCGGCACCGCCGACAACTGTATAACCGTGACTTGCAACCGCAGCAGCTACACCCAAATATTTGAGAGCAAGAAGTCCTCCGATTACTCCGCCTGCAAGAGTATAAGCCGTATCCTGCACAGCGACTTTAGCAACAGACACTGCCGGATTTCTTTGAGTTGTCATGCTTGCTTCGATTGGAATTTCTCTCCCATCCGGAGTAATAAGGTAGTCAAAATCAAGTTTTATATATGCATCTCTTCCCAATCGTTTTGAGGGAGAAAGCTTGGTAACTTTTCCGTGAGCTATTGTTCCTGCAGGAATAAGTATTCCTCCGTCAGTGTTAACGTCATTTGCCACTTCGGCAAAAAATTCGTCTCCCTGCTCATTTATACCCGAACTAAGAACATTGGAAACAGTCATGTTTATTTGGGTGCCTTGTTTTAGTTCTTTGTTTTCACCGGTAAAAATATTTTTATTTTCGTTTTGTTTATTGATTTCAATTTTTGCGCTGTAAGGTGTCCCTTTTGCAGTTATAGTGGCATTTGTGTCGGTTTCTTCAGCCATACACGAAAAAGAATAATTTTGAAAAAATATTATTAAAAGCACAAGAAAAAATGCGGTATATTTTTTTATTTTTGAACTTGATATCAACATCCCCGCCCTCTTATGTCTTTCGATATTTACATAATAAAACAATAACCAAACAATTTCATCATATTATTAGAAGATGCGGAAAATTACTTATTTTTTCCCGCATCTTCTAAATTTGATTATGTGTACTTAATCTTCTTTTCTTGAAATAAGCTCCTGAACTTTTTTAATAAGCTCATCACCTTTTTTCTGGATATCATCCATTGCGTTCTGTGCCTTTGAATGAATTTCTTTGATTGAAGATTCTGTGTTTTGATACAAATCCTGAGAACCTTCAGCTAGCATTTGTCTGGTTTCTTCGCCGGGACGGGGAGCCAAAAGAAGCCCTATTACTCCGCCGACAGCGCCACCGATAACAAAACCCGCTAAAAATTTGCCTACTGACATAAAAATCTCCTTTCTTTATGTTTTATTTTTTCTCTTCGAATAAAACTCGTAATCCCGTGATTAAGCCCTGTTTGAGACTACCCAAAATAATTTTGGACTTATCCAAAACATTTCTCGTAGTTCCTGATAAAGCTCCCAAGCCGCCGGCTACGCTTCTGTTAAAATCATCAAGCTGTGTTCCCGCACCTGCAGCAAGCGAATTAATATTAATTACCGCTCTTTTAAATTCCTTCAAGGTTGGTCCCAGCTCGTGTTTTAAAATTATGCTCAAATTTTGCAGGCTTTTTGCAAGATTTGAAAGGTCGGCAAGAAGCTTGACGAAAAATACTGTCGTAATTATCAGCATTATAATTGTTGAATAAATAAGTAAATTCAAAGATTGCTGAAAATTTTGAGATAAGTTTTCCAAAACAACACTCCTAATAATTATAACCTGTTTCTAACTCTTCTCTTCGCTTAGCGGCTGCCATCTTACCGGCTTTTACCGCTTCGTATATTTTATTAAACTGTTTTTCTACCGAGTATTTCGATCTGTTGATTAAATCAAGGCTGGAATCTTTGCATTTGGCAAGAGTATCGTTCTCACTGCAAAGTTTGTCCGTAACTTCCATTAAATCTTTTCTCATTTCTGCTCCGGACTTGGGTGCAAAAAGAACACCTAATACCACCCCTGCAATAACTCCGCCTATAAGACCTACGCCATAACTGACGGCATTATCGGAAAAATTGGACATATGTTACCTCCGACTTTCTGTATATAGTTTATTAACCTTTTTATTCATTTATTCTAACCTTAAACTTTCCTGACAAAAGATATTCTAAGTATATCATACAGATTACTGAAATTAAAAAACTCAGCCGCCGCTTTTGCCTACACCGCGGGACAAAGTGGCAAGAATACGCTGCTTGTTTGACCAAAATTTAAAAATAAGGTTAAAGTACAAAAAAGTTTTGTTGAAGAAAAATAAGGGAAATTTATATTTTAAAATATCGTTTGCAACGGCGCCGATGAAAGAATTAAGTTCGGATTGAGAAAAAGGCTTTACGGTCACTTTTTTGTTGATACTTCTATTAAACCCTTTGATAATTGATTTCATTTCGTGAAAGAATTCCGGCAGTTCAATAAAAATTTCGTCAACATAAGCCTGCTTTTCGCAAACTTTGCGGTTCAGCCTTGTTATGGCATATATTATTAAATAAAATACCAGAAGCTCAACAACAAATATAAATATCAGAAGATTTTGATCCATATAAATCCCAAAATTTAATAGTTTTTTTATAATAACATGTTTTTGTTCTCAATTCATCGGAAATTAATAAAACCTTAATGAGTAATTTTTATTAATGAAAAAGTTTATACGGACAGCTATTGCCGTTATTGCCGCAAAATCGGTTTTGAAAACGGTTAAAATTTTAAACCTCGGATCAGGTACAAATTTGCCCGGCAGAATTGCCCTGAAAATTTGTCCGAATATATTATCTGCAATAATCGGCAAAACAAATCCTCATATTATCTGCGTTACCGGAACAAACGGCAAAACAACAACTTCAGGATTTGTTTCATCAGTATATTTAAAAAACGGCAATAAGGTCGTTTCAAATAAATTCGGCGCAAATATGCTCACCGGAATTATTTCGTCAGTTATTGAAAACTGCTCCGCGTTTGGAAAATTAAATGCCGATGTGTGCGTTTTTGAATCCGATGAAGCCTATCTCGAAAAGATTTTTGACTTTATTTCTCCCGATTATCTCATCGTAACAAATCTCTTTCGCGATCAACTCGACAGATACGGCGAACTTGAAACAACAGCAGATAAAATACGCCGAGCCATGGAAAAAACCGCCGAACACAAACCTTTAAAAGTTTTGCTGAATGCCGACGACCCTCTCGTAGCGAGAATTACAAACAGTGAAAAAATCAATAAAATCTATTACGGAATTAAGGACGTGAATTATCAAAGCGACGTAAAAAACGCTTCGTCCCCTCCCGAAGCCTCTGTTTGCGAATGCGGAAAAAACTTGATTTATTCCAAAAGTTTCTACGGGCAGCTTGGTCATTATTTTTGCACGTGCGGAAGAAAGCACCCCGTAAATGATTTTGAAGCGGACGTAACTGTTTCGCCCGAGAGTTCAGATATATGTATTTTAAATTCAAATCAACCGACTGTCGGTTATAAACTCAAAATGCCCGGTCTTTATAACGTTTATAATGCTCTTGCGGCAACTGCTTTGTGTCTGTCGGACGGAATCCATCCAAACACAATTATCTCAGCCCTTGAAAGCTATTCGACAGTTTTCGGACGTTCCGAACAGCTTGAAATTCAAGGAAAACAAGTTCTAATACAGCTTATCAAAAATCCCGCAGGCGCATCTGAAGTACTAAGAACGGTTGCAGACGACAAATACAGCCGGATGCTCATTATGATAAACGATAATTATGCCGATGGAAGAGACGTATCATGGCTTTGGGATGCGGATTTTGAATTGATTTCAGGACACAGCAAACCTGTTGCAGTTTCGGGCATAAGAGCCGCCGATATGGCTGTCAGGCTGAAATATGCAGGTATTGAACCCTGTAACATAACCGTTGAAGAAAAAATCGAAAAAGCCCTTGAAATTAGTCTTAACATGCTTGCTAATGATGAAAAGCTCTATATACTGCCGACTTATACGGCACTGTTGAAGCTTGATAAGATTTTGCGAAGGTATAGAAAAAACAAATAAAAATTTTTTTTATGTATTTTGCAACCTATTTGCAGCCTTTTTGCAACCTTTTTTGTTTTGGTGAGATTTGGCAGTTTGTAGT